>NZ_KV787091.1:0-32355 GCF_001807025.1 Corynebacterium sp. HMSC11E11
GGCGGGGAGGGGACCCGGTGACGGCCGCCTGCCGGGTCGCCGCGCGGCGTCTGCCGGGTGCCCGCGTGGGGGCGGGGTTGCTGCGGACGGCGGAGGGTGCGGAGGATTCGGCGGGGCTCACCGCGGTGGGGCGGCGGCGCAACATCGCCGGTCGGATCGTGCCGTCGGGGACCGTGCGGGGCCCCGTCGTGCTCGTCGACGACGTGCTCACGACCGGGGCGACGGCGGCGCATTCGACGCTCGTCCTCGCCTCGTCGGGCGTCCGCGTGGTCGGCGTGATCGTGTTTTCCCATGCCTAGGGCACTTCCCCCCGGATGAGGCCAGGGGGCCGGTCAAATCGGACGGGAGGTTCGTGGCAGCGGGGGTAACCGCGTCTGTATCCTGGAGGCACAGTTAGTTAGTCGCGTCACCGTGGACGCCGTGAGTAATCCCGCTCACGGAAGGGCGGTGGCAATACCGGGAGGTAGGAAGCAAGTGACGACACCTGCTGACAACAACGAGGTCCTCAGCCCCAATGCCCAGGTGACCATCACCGGGCGCAACGTGGAGGTCCCGGAGCACTTCGCCGAGCGTGTCAAGGGCAAGCTCGCCAAGATTGAGCGCCTCGATCCGACCCTGACGTTCTTCCACGTCGAGCTGCAGCACGAGCCGAACCCCCGCCGCGCGGATCGTTCCGACCGCATTCAGATCACCGCCACGGGCAAGGGCCACCTCGCCCGCGCCGAGGCGAAGGAGGACAGCTTCTACGCCGCCCTCGAGTCCGCACTGGGCAAGATGGAGCGCTCGTTGCGCAAGGTCAAGGCCCGCCGCAAGATCAGCCGTTCCGGCCACCGCGCCCCCATGTCCGTGGGCCAGGCCACCGCCGCCCTGGTCGAGGAGGCCACGGAGGCGGCGGAGCCCGCTCCGAAGGCCGATCCGTACGAGGATCAGATCGAGGAGATCCAGCTCGGCAAGGTCGTGCGCACCAAGGAGCACTCGGCCAACCCGATGTCCGTCGATGATGCGCTGTCCGAGATGGAGCTCGTCGGCCACGACTTCTACCTCTTCGTCGACGAGGCCACCGGCCGCCCGTCCGTCGTCTACCGCCGCCATGCCTACGACTACGGCATGATCGCGCTTGCCGAGGACGCCGAGTAGGTCCGGATCCTCACCCCCGGCCGCGCCGCTTTTCGGGCGATGGCCGGGGGTTTTCCGTGCCCGGGATAGCGGAGGCCATACGTTTTCGTTCCGCAGCAGAAGAGGGGAACCGACGATGACCCGCCAATGGACCCCGCCGCCACGGAGGCCCCGCCGACTCCTCCTGCGGGGTCCGGTTCCGGTTCCCGCGCAGTCGTCGTAAGGCACCCGCACCCCACCCCGGGGTGCGGGTTCCTCCTATACTGGGGGACTTGAGCGCCCCGGCGGGGCGTGGCCCTGAGTCGTCTGTCGGAAAGGTCCCATCCGCAGTGTTTTCTTTCAGCAAGTTGCTCCGCGTCGGTGAGGGGCGCGCCGTCAAGCGCCTCAAGGGCATCGCGGATGCGGTGCTCGAGCTCGACGACGAGTACTCGGAGCTGACCGACGACGAACTGCGCGGCAAGACCGAAGAGTTCAAGACCCGGCTCGAGGACGGGGAAACCCTCGACGACCTGCTGCTGGAGGCCTTCGCCACCGCCCGCGAAGCATCGTGGCGCGTGCTCGGCCAAAAGCACTACCCCGTGCAGGTCATGGGCGGTGCGGCACTGCACTTCGGCAACGTGGCGGAGATGAAGACCGGTGAAGGCAAGACCCTCACCTGCGTGCTCCCCGCCTACCTCAACGCCCTGGAGGGCAAGGGCGTCCACGTGGTCACCGTCAACGACTACCTGGCCAAGCGCGACGCCGAGTGGATGGGCCGCGTTCACCGCTTCCTGGGGCTGGAGACCTCCGTGATCCTGTCGGGCCTGAGCCCCGACCAGCGGCGCGAGGCGTACGCCGCCGACATCACCTACGGCACGAACAACGAACTCGGCTTCGACTACCTGCGCGACAACATGGCGCACTCCCTCAACGACCTGGTGCAGCGCGGCCACCACTACGCCATCGTCGACGAGGTCGACTCGATCCTCATCGACGAGGCCCGCACCCCGCTGATCATCTCCGGCCCCGCCGACGGTTCGCCCGAGTGGTACCAGGCGTTCTCCGGAATCGTGAAGGGCATGCGCCTGGACATCCACTACGAGGTCGACGTGCGCAAGCGCACCATCGGCGTCCGCGAGGAAGGCGTCGCCTACGTCGAGGACCAGCTCGGCATCGACAACCTCTACGCCGCCGAGAACTCGCAGCTGGTCAGCTACCTCAACAACGCCATCAAGGCCAAGGAGCTGTTCACCCGCGACAAGGACTACATCATCCGCAACGGAGAAGTCCTCATCGTCGACGAGTTCACCGGCCGCGTCCTGGCCGGCCGCCGCTACAACGAGGGCATGCACCAGGCCATCGAGGCGAAGGAGGGCGTGGAGATCAAGAACGAGAACCAGACCCTCGCCACGGTGACGCTGCAGAACTACTTCCGCATGTACGACAAGCTCGCCGGCATGACCGGCACCGCCGAAACCGAGGCGGCTGAGCTGCACCAGACGTACAAGCTCGACGTCATGCCGATCCCGCCGAACCGCCCCAACCAGCGCAAGGATCACCCGGACCTGGTCTACAAGACGCAGGAGGCGAAGTTCTACGCCGTCATCGAGGACATCCGCGAATCCCATGAGAAGGGCCAGCCGGTTCTGGTGGGCACGGCGTCCGTCGAAATGTCGGAGCACCTGTCCAAGCTGCTGCAGCGCGAGGGCATCAAGCACAGCGTCCTCAACGCCAAGCACCACGAGAAGGAAGCCGAGATCGTCGCCGTGGCGGGCCGCGCCGGCGCGGTGACCGTGGCCACCAACATGGCCGGCCGCGGCACCGACATCGTGCTCGGCGGCAACCCGGACATCATCGCCGACCTCAACCTGCGCGCCCGCGGCCTGTCGCCGACGGAGACGCCGGAGGAGTACGAGGCCGAGTGGGACGCCGAGATCACCCGCGTCCGCGAGGCCGCCGAGGAGGAGGCGGAGAAGGTCCGCGAGGTCGGCGGCCTGTACGTCCTGGGCACGGAGCGCCACGAGTCCCGACGCATCGACAACCAGCTGCGCGGCCGCACCGCCCGCCAGGGCGACCCGGGCGAAACCCGCTTCTACCTGTCCATGCGCGACGAGCTGATGGTCCGGTTCAACGGCCAGCGCATGGAGGCGCTCATGAACACCCTCAACGTGCCGGACGACGTGCCCATCGACTCGAAGATCGTGTCCAACTCCATCAAGAGCGTGCAGACGCAGGTGGAGAGCCAGAACTTCGAGATCCGCAAGAACGTCCTGAAGTACGACGAGGTGATGAACCAGCAGCGCAAGGTCGTCTACGCCGAGCGTCTGCGCATCCTCGAGGGCGAGGACCTGAAGGACCAGGTTCGTCAGATGCAGGACGACGTCATCTCCGCCTACGTCGCCGGCGCGACCGCCGACGGTTACGTGGAGGACTGGGACCTCGACGAGCTGTGGAACGCCCTGGAGTCTCTGTACGGCCCGAACATGTCGTGGCAGTCGCTGGTCGACGGCGACGAGTACGGCGCCGCCGGCGACCTGTCGGCCCGGGACCTGGAGAAGGTCCTGCGCGAGGACGTGCGCACCTGCTACGACGAGCTGGAGGACGCCGTGGCGGCCATCGGCGGCGAGCAGCAGATGCGCAACCTGGAGCGCTTCACCATCCTCAACGTGATGGACCGCAAGTGGCGCGAGCACCTCTACGAGATGGACTACCTCAAGGAGGGCATCGGCCTGCGCGCCATGGCCCAGGCCGACCCGCTGGTCGAGTACCAGCGCGAGGGCTACGACATGTTCACGGGCATGATGGACGGCATCAAGGAGGAGTCCATCCGCCAGCTGTTCCTGGTCCGCCAGCAGGTCATGCAGGCCGAGCAGAAGCAGGACGCCGACCTCAACGGCGACGGCGTCGTCGACGAGAAGGACCTGTCCCCGGAGCTGGCCCGCGCCGAGGCACGGCCGACGCAGATGACGTACTCTGGACCGTCGGACGACGGCTCCGCCGAGCAGAAGCGCGTCGAGGGTCGGTCGGGCAACCGGGCCCAGCGTCGCAAGGCCGCCCGCCGCGGCCGCAACCGCTAGACGGGCTAGATGAAGCGCAGCGCGGTGATCGTCCAGCCCCGGCCGTCGTCGATCATCGCGCCGGCCAGGGCCCGGACGCGACCCGCGCACGCGTAGGTGCCCACGAATTCGACGCGGGTTCCGCAGGGCCGCCCGGAGGGGTGGAGGGTGCGCAGGGCCGCGCCGCGCATTCCGCCGGTGCGCAGCCGGTGCCGCAGGCCGGCGAGGACCCGTTCATCGGCGGACACGCCCGACAGGGCCTCCGGGCGCCGCCTCCCGGACAGCACCTCGATGATCACCGTCAGCGTGTGAGTCAGCCGTTGCCGTGCGACGTCGCCGCAGGTGGTGGCCATGGGGCCGGCAGGCCGACCGTCGTCACGCGGAAGCTGCGCCCCGCGCCCGGGCGTCAGGGCCCGCAGCAGCTCGAAGCCGCGCACGGGCGCGAGTTCCCCGATGTCCCCCGTCATTTTTCGTCAACCCCCCGTGGTCCGGTTGCCCGGTCGTCATGTCCCCGCGGCCATTGTGCCAGCGCGTCGGGGTGCCCGCGCGGCGGGGCGGTCGGCGGAACCCGGCGCGGGCAACTACGCTCGTGGTCATGCGTGGTCTCATCATCGATTACTGCGGTGTCCTGGACGGCACCGACGAAGAGCGGGCGCGGTGGCGGAAGTTGATGGCGGCCGCCCGCGCCAATGGAGTTGCCCTGGCCGTGTTGTCGAACGACCCGGGCGGCCCCGGGGCGGATCCGATCCGGAAGTTCGAGGAGGAGGGCCTGGTCGACGCCGTCGTGCTGTCGGGTGAGGTCGGCGCCGAGAAGCCGGAGCCGGAGGTCTTCGATATCACGGCGGAGCGTTTGGGCCTGCCGGCGCGCGATTGCGTGCTCGTCGACGATTCGATCGTCAACATCCACGCGGCGGTGTCCCACGGCATGGTCGGCGTGTTTTACCAGCAGTTCGATCGTGCGGTCGTGGAGATCGTGGGTCTGTTCGACCTGGAGGGCGATTTCTAGTGCGCGTGTACGTGCCGGCGACGTTCGGGATGCTCGGGGAGTTGCTGTCCGACGGCGCGGCGGTTCCGCGTCGCGGGTGGGCGTTCGCGGTGACGCCGGCGCTGCGCGAGTTTTACGTGGAGGGCGACGACGAGGAGTTGGCCGACGTCGCGTTCGACGACGCGTCGCGGGCGTCGTTGCGGCTGTTGTCGGCCTACGATGGGTCGTTTCCGCACAGGCGCGTGGTCATCGCCGCCGACGTCGCCGATGATGCGGTGGAGTTGCAGCCGGACATGGGGGAGGCCGTGGTGGCCTTGTCCGGCGACGTGTCGCGTGACGACGTCGCCGCGATTCACGTCGACGTCGAGGCCGGGGAGCCGTTCGTGGCGAAGGCCATCGAGGCCGTCGATGCCGCGGATTTGGGGGACGAGGACGCGGAGCTGACCGTGGGGGATTGCCTGGAACGGCCGTTGGCCTGGTACGACGCGGCGGAGCTGCCCATGCTGGTGGAGCTGCTCTGATCGTTTCCATCGCTTGACCGACAAGTTACCCATCCGTAAGCTACGCTTCCGTAGACTACGGAAAGGGGAACCGGTGAGCTTTGGCAATCGCCTTCGCGGCGTGTTCCGGCACTTGTCGACGCCGCTGATGCCGGACGACTACACGCGTTTGATCAATCCGCTGTGGTCGAAGCGGGAGCTGCGGGGGCAGATCGAGCGGGTGACCCGACCGGCCGACGACGTCGTCGAGTTGGTCATCAAGCCCGGTTGGGGAGTTCCCGCCGACTTCCGCGCCGGCCAGTACATCGGCGTCGGCGTCCGCGTCGACGGCCGTCTGGTGTGGCGGTCGTACTCGCTGACCAATGCGCCGCAGTCGGCGGACGGCATGCTCACGGTCACCGTCAAGGCGCAGGATCGGGGGCGCCTGTCGCAGCATCTGGTGTCCAACGTCACGCCGGGCACGGTGGTGCGTCTGGCCGCGCCGGCGGGTGATTTCCACTTGCCGGAGCCGCCGCCGGAGAAGCTGCTGTTCATCACCGCCGGTTCGGGCATCACTCCGGTGATGTCGATGTTGCGTGACCTGGAGCGTCGCAACGGAATCGGGGACGTCGTCCACCTTCATTCGGTCCGCGACCGTGCGGGATTGCTTTTCGACGCCGACCTGGAACGCCTCAGCCGCGAGCAGCCCGGGTACCGTCTGACGGTTCGCGAGACGGGGGTCGACGGCCGGTTGAGCATCGACGAGATCAAGGCGCTGGTGCCGGATCTGGCCGACCGGGCCGCCTACGCGTGTGGCCCGTCGGCGATGCTCGACGAGCTCGAGGCCGGGCTTCCCGGCGTCCGCACCGAACGTTTCACCCTCGATCGCGGCAACACGACGGCCCAGGGCGGCGTCGTGACCTTTCCTGGCCGCGGCCAGATCGAGGTCGACGGCGCCACGACCATTTTGGAGGCCGGCGAGAAGGCCGGAGTGCAGCTGCCCTACGGCTGCCGGATGGGAATCTGCGCGACGTGCGTGCAGCAGCTCGCCGACGGTACGGCGCGCGACCTGCGCACGGGCGAGACCCATGAGGCCGGCGAACGCATCCGAGCCTGCGTGTGCGTGCCCGCCGGCGACGTCGAAATCGAACTGTAGACGCAAAACGAAACCCAGCCGAACGGGAAATACGGAGACATCACCATGGCAATCGCCGACATCAAGGCCTATTCGCACCTGTCCGAGGAGGACGTCGCCGAGATCGGGCGCCGTTTCGACGCCATCGCCGCCGAGCATCGCGCGGCCCTGGGCCCGAAGGACGCCCGCTACATCCGCACCCTCATCCGCGTGCAGCGTGGCCTGGAGGTCGCCGGCCGCGGGCTGCTGATGCTGCCGACGCTGGGCATGGCCCTGGACAAGGCGGGCTACAAGACCCGCAAGGGCGGTTTGCTGCCGCGTTCGCTGCGCACCCCGGCCCACAGGGGCCTGTGGTGGGCCGGCGTCGGCGCGTTGGGCCTGGCCAAGGTTCTGGAGAACCTGGAGATCGGCCACAACGTCATGCACGGTCAGTGGGACTGGATGAACGACCCGGAGATCCACTCGTCGACGTGGGAGTGGGACAACTCGTGCCCGTCGTCGGGCTGGAAGCACTCGCACAATTTCGTCCACCACAAGTACACCAACGTGCTGGGCATGGACAACGACGTGGGATACGGCATTTTGCGCGTCACCCGCGACAAGAAGTGGACGCCGGTGTCGCTGACGCAGCCGCTGCAGAACGTCATTCTGGCGTCGCTGTTCCAGTGGGCGGTGGCGTTCTACGACGTCGAGCTCGGCCGCGTCGCCGCGGGCAAGAAGTCGTGGGAGCAGGCCAAGCCGCAGTTGATCGAGGTCTTCCAGAAGTCCGGCCGCCAGGTGCTCAAGGACTACGCCCTGTTCCCGCTGTTGGCCGGCCCGCGCTGGGGCGAGGTGGCCAAGGCCAATGCCGCGGCGAACCTGATCCGCAACGTGTGGGCCTACGCCGTCATCTTCTGCGGCCACTTCCCGGATGATGCGGAGACGTTCACCAAGGAGCAGTACAACAACGAGAACAAGGCGGAGTGGTACCTGCGCCAGATGCTCGGCTCGGCCAACTTCCACGGCGGATTCATCCTGTCGGTGCTGTCGGGCAACCTGAACTACCAGATCGAGCATCACCTGTACCCGGACATGCCGTCCAACCGCCTGGCCACGATCTCCAAGCAGGTCAAGGAGATCTGCCGCGACTACGACCTGCCGTACAACACCGGTTCCTTCCCGCGGCAGCTGGCGCAGGTGCAGCGGACGATCCTGAAGCTGTCCCTGCCGGATCGTTTCCTGGTCGCCGATCCGGACAATGCGCCGGAGGTCCGTTCGGAGAAGGCCTTCGCCAAGTACCCGCAGGTGGAGGCGCAGCTGGATGCCACCGCCACGCCGCGCCGCGGCCTGCGCACCGGTCTGGGGCTGCTGAAGAAGCTCCGCCCGGGCGTCAAGGAGGTCGTGGCCGCCTACACGGGTCGCTCGACCCGCGAGATCACGGCCTAGCTTCGGCCTAGCCGACGCCGGGAGACGGCTTTCTTCTTGCGCGTCCACGGCATCTGGATCTGCTTCGGCAGGCTCAGCGCGGAGCGGAGGATCTCTCCGGTCAGCGCCGCGGTGGCGCAGGCGAGGAACAGGGCCAGGTACGCCTCGGAGGATTGCCCGGTGAACTCGACGGTGACGATGAGCGCGAAGAGGGGAGCGGCCATCGATGTCGACAGGAACGCCGCTGCGCCGAGCAGGGCGAAGTCGGCCGGCGGGATGCCGGGGACGATGGGCTGGACGACGCAGCCGACAAGGTAGCCCAGCAGCGCGCCGACGGCGAAGCCGGGCGTGAGCACGCCGCCGATGGCGCCGGAGCGCAGGGTGATCAGCACGGCGACGACCTTGGCCACCAGCAGCGCGAGCGCGAACGTCCACACCGGGGTGCCCTCCAGCACGGATGTGGCGGCGGAGCGGCCGTTGCCCAGCACCTCCGGCAGCGGCAGCGACAATGCGCCGACGATGACGAAGGCCAGCGGCAGGGCCCACAGGATGTGCGCCCCCTTCGGAGCGGTCGCCTCCGCCGTGGACGCCGCATGCCGGAACGCCAGGCCCGCGATGCCGCACACGATGCCGAGCGCGACGGCGACGGTGAGGTTGCCGAATCCCTCCGACAGCGTCACCGTCGAATACAGCGGCTGATCGCCGACGACGATGCCCGCGGTGACGGTGGCGACGGCGGAGCAGGCGAGCACGACCATCACGGCCCGGACGGTAACCGTCGTCAGCAGGATCTCGAAGGCGAACACCGCCCCGGCCAGGGGAATGTGGTAGATCGCGCCGAGGCCCGCGCCCGCGGCGGCGGCGACGAGCAGGCTCGTGGTGCCCCGGTCCAGGCCGATGCGCCGGGCGAGTTGGGTGGCCATCATCGCGCCGGCCTCGCGCGGCGCGTTCTCGCGGCCGACGGACGCACCCGCGGCGACGGTGGCCATCTGCAGGAAGACGTTGACCAGCGTCTCCACGACCGGCATGCGCGCCCCCGACATGCCGTCCTCCACGGACGGGATGGGACGGCCGAACCTGCGCACCGCCCACCACGCGGGCCCGGCGATGAGACCGGCGACTGCGATGCCCAGGAAACGCTGCAGCCCCGTCGTGCCGTCGGTGACCACGGCGGTGTCGCCCTCGTGCTGACCGTAAACCAGGTTTTCGATGCCGTGGAGCAGGTAGACCAGCACGGCGGCGACCAGGCCGGTGGCGACGCCGACGACGAACGTCCACAGGCACAGGCGGATCAGATCCGAAGTGGAGCGATGGTCGGTTCGCGTCACGGTGGTTCAGTCCCTGTCAATGTCGAGTTCCCAGTCCTCGTTGTCCTGGAGTGCGGCCAACAGGCCCCGCACTGCCATCGCGCGGCGGTGGGCGGCCCCCTCCAACGCGTCCAGCCCGCATTCGGGATCCGCGGGCGGACCCAGGTGCGTGCACCCGCGCGGACACTTCTCGAGCGCGGCGGAGAGATCGTCGAACACGTCGAGAACCGTCTCCGGCGTGACGTGGGCCAGGCCGAAGGAACGGATGCCCGGGGTGTCGACGACCCACCCGCCGCAGGACAACTGCAGCGCCACCGACTGCGTCGACGTGTGGCGGCCCTTGCCCACGCCGCTGACCTCGCCCGTGGCGCGATCGGCGCCGGGGACCAGGCGGTTGACCAGGGTGGACTTGCCCACCCCGGAATGGCCGATGAGGGCGGACACCTTTCCGCGGATGACGTCGACAAGTGGTTCGACCGGATCGTCCACGCCGCAGACGATGACCGGCACCCCGAGCTCGGCGAACTCGCCGGCGAATTCCGCCGGATCCGCCAGGTCCGACTTGGTCAGGCACAGCACCGGCTCCACCCCGCCCGCGTAGGCGGCGACGAGCGCGCGCTCGACGAAACCCGTGCGCGGCGGCGGATCGGCTACGGCGCAGACGATGAGCAGCAACTCGGCGTTGGCCACCACGATGCGCTCGAAGGGATCGTTGTCGTCGGCCGTGCGGCGCAGGACGCTGGTGCGGTCGGCGAGCTTGACGATCCTCGCCAGCGTGCCCTCCCGCCCCGACACGTCGCCCACCACGCCGACGCGATCGCCGACGACGATGTTGGTGCGGCCCAACTCGCGGGCGCGCATGCAGGTCACCGGTGTCGTCGTCCCGTCGAGCACCACGCCCCACCGCCCGCGGTCCTTGGTGACCACCAGCCCCCACTTGGCGTCGGCGTGCTTCGGCCGGTCCTTCGTCCGCGGTCGCGACCCCCGCCCCGGCCGGACGCGGACGTCGGACTCGTCCCAATCGCGGTATCGGCGACTCAGGGCTGTCCCCCGTCCTGGGCCAGCGGCAGCCCGACCATCTCCGACCAGCGGATGTTGAAGTCCGGCATGGTCTTGCCGGTGGTGGCGATGTTCTCCACCCGAACCCCCGGCACCCGCAGGCCGATGATCGCGCCGGCGGTGGCCATGCGGTGGTCGGCGTAGGACATCCAGTCGCCGCCGTGCAGCGGGATCGGGTCGATGCGGATGCCGTCGTCCAGCTCCGTGGCGCGCCCGCCGAGGCGGTTGATCTCCGTGACCAGGGCCTCCAGGCGGTTGGTCTCGTGGCCGCGCAGGTGCGCGATGCCCGTCAGCTCCGACGGGGTGTCCGCCAGCGCCGCCATCGCGGCGACGGTCGGCGTCAGTTCGCCGATGTCGCCCATGTCCAGGGTGACGCCGTGCAGGGTGGCCGGGCCCTCGACGGTGAGGTCGTGGACGCCGGAGCCGTCGGCGCCGCGGGGTTTGAGCAGGACGCGGCAGCCCATGGCCTGCAGGATCTCGCGGATGCGGTCGCCGGGCTGGACCGTGTCGACCGGCCAATCGGCGACGGTGACCCGGCCGCGCGTGACGGCCGCGGCGGCGAGGAACGGGGTGGCGTTGGACAGGTCGGGCTCGACGTGCCACGTGCGGCCGCGGACCTCTCCGGCGTGGACGTGGAAAGCGCCGCCGTCTTCGGGTGCGTCCTCGATGACGGTGACGCCGGCCTGCCGCAGCATGTCGACGGTCATGTCGATGTGCGGGCGCGACGGCACGTCTCCGGTGGGTCGGAGGGTCAGGCCCTTCGGGTAGCGCATGCCGGCCAGCAGCAGTCCCGACACGAACTGCGACGACGCCGAGGAGTCGATCTCCACCTCGCCGCCGATGTCGCCGGCCGGGTTGACCGTGAACGGCAGGGTGTCGCCGTCGATGTCGGCGCCCAGTTCGCGCAGGGCGTCGAGCACCGCGCCCATCGGCCGCACGCGGGCCTCCGGGTCGCCGTCGAAGAACACGGAGCCGGTGGCGATGGCCGCGATCGGCGGCACGAAGCGCATGACGGTGCCGGCGAGACCGCATTCGATGTTGCCGCCGCGCAGTACGCGGGGGATGACCTCCAGGGTGCGGTTCGGGGTGCCGGAGTACTCGGAACCGGTGCGGATCTCGATGCCCATCGCCTCGAGGGCGGAGATCATCAGGTCCGTGTCACGCGAGCGCAGCGCCCCGTGGATCGTCGACGGCGTCGACGACAGGGCGGCGATGATGAGCGCGCGGTTCGTGATGGACTTGGACCCGCCGATGGAGACCGTCGCGGTCACCGGGTGCTCGGCGGCGGGGGCTGGCCAGAAGTCATGGGGGGAAGTCACGCATCCATCATCCCCCAAATGGCGGCGGAGGGTCGGCACGGGGTGCGACGATTGGGGCATGTGCGGACGATTCGTGACCTTCACCGTGGGCGACGAGCTCCTCGAGGCGCTGGCGGAGGTGCCGGGTCTCGCTCCGATCGGCGCAGATGGTCCGTTGCCGGGCGAACGGTGGAACGTGGCTCCGACGATGCCGATCACGGCGTTGGCCCGGGACGGCGGGGGGACGCTCGCCGCGCCGGTGAGGTGGGGCCTGGTGCCGCATTGGTCGAAGTCGATGCCGAAGACCCCGTATTTCAACGCCCGGTCGGAGACGTGGCGGGACAAGCCGGTGTTCCGCGACGGCGAACCGTGCGTCATTCCCATGGACGGCTGGTACGAGTGGCGGGACAAGGCGCCGTTTTTCGTCGCCGCGCCGGGCGACCGGCCTTTGCTCGTGGCGGGGCTGTGGGCGCGGTGCGGGGATCTCGTCAGCGCGACGATCCTCACCACGGACGCGGTCGGCCATCTCGCCGATTTGCATCACCGGATGCCCCGGGTGCTTGCCGACGACGAGGTGGCGCAGTGGCTGGACGGCGTGGGGTTCGCCGACGGCGGGGAGGTCGGGATGACCGATCCGGCGCTCGCGGAGACGCTGGCGGTGCGGCCGGTGAACCGGGCGGTGGGCAACGTGGCCAACGACGGGGCGTGGCTGTTGGAGGAGTGACCGCTCAGCCGGCGATGTCGGCGAACGTGGCCCCGGTCAGGGTCGCGAGGTCGCCCGGGGCCAGTTCGATGTCGAGGCCGCGGCGGCCCCCGGAGACGAAGATGGTCGAGTGGTCGCGAGCGCCGGAGTCGACGACGGTCGGCAACGGGCGTTTCTGGCCCAGCGGCGAGATGCCGCCGACGACGTAGCCCGAGGAGCGTTGCGCGGCCGCCGGGTCGGCCAGTTCGGCCTTCGAGGCGCCGAAGGCCTTCGCCGCGGCCTTCAGGTTGAGCCGCCCGGTGACGGGCACGACGGCGACGGCGAGGCCGGTGCGTTTGCCGTGGAGGTCGATGACGAGCGTCTTGAAGATCCGCTCCGGCGCGACGCCCTCGTGTTCGCCGAGCCAGTGGGCGGCTTCTTCGCCGAAGTGGTCGTCGGAATGCGGGAATTGCCGAACCGAATGGGGGATTCCGGCCGCGATGCAGGCGGCGACGGCGGGAGTCGATGCGGCCGGTTCGGTGCCCTTGTTCCTTTTGCCCATGCCCCGATCCTGTCACCGTGCGGTCCCGCCCGGCCGATAGGATGGGGCGCATGACAGCCGAAGCCACGGGAATCGATGGCGGGGGCAGCGTCCGGACGCAAGAGACCGACGCCCAGTTGGCGGAGCGTTTCGAACGCGAGGCCCTGCCCCTGCTCGATCAGCTCTACGGCGGCGCCCTGCGGATGACCCGCAACCCCGCCGACGCCGAGGACCTGGTGCAGGAGGCCTACATGAAGGCTTACCAGGGTTTCCGTTCGTACAAGCCGGGCACGAACCTCAAGGCGTGGATGTACCGGATCCTGACCAACACGTACATCAACAGTTACCGGAAGGCGCAGCGCCGGCCGGCGGAGTACGCGACGGACGACATCACCGATTCGCAGATCGCGGAGACCGCATCGCACATGTCGTCGGGCCTGCGGTCGGCGGAGGTGGAGGCGATGGCCCTGCTTCCCGACGAGGAGATCCGCGCCGCCCTCATGGACCTCAACGAGGATTACCGCATGGTCGTCTACTACGCCGACGTCGAGGGGCTGCCGTACAAGGAAATCGCCGACATCATGGGCACTCCGATCGGAACCGTGATGTCCCGCCTGCACCGGGGAAGGAAACAGCTCCGCGAGGCGTTGAAGGATGTGGCGAAGGATCGCGGGTTCATCCGCGAGACGGAAAACTCGGAAAGGTGAGTCGATGAACGACAGCGCGAATCCCTGCGGACACCCCGGGACGTGCGCCGACGTGCGCCGGCGCCTCGATTCCCTGCTCAACGGCGAATGCGATCCGGAGGAGACCCGGATCCTGGAGCGGCACATCCGCGAGTGTCCGCGATGCCTGGAGGACGTCGGCTGCGAGCGGGCGCTGCGCCGGCTGCTGCGGCGCTGTTGCCATGAGCCCGCCCCCGTGGAATTGCGCAGGCGGATCACCACCCGCATCCGCGTGACCTACCTGTCTTCCGGCGAGCAGTAGTCCGCGGCGCCCGTTGCAAGGCGCAGAACCCCGCCCCATCGTGATGATGGGGCGGGGTTCTTTCCGTTGCTGCTCGCGGTTAGGCGCCGGGGCGCTTGCCGTGATTCGCCTTCTTCTTGCGGCGATCCTTGCGCTTGCGGCCACGCTTGCTCATTGTGGTCCTCCTCCGATCGGGGTGATGTAACCTGCCCAGTCTACAACGGGCCGGTCGGGGAACTTACACCGTGGTGCGGGCGGTGCGGCGGGTGCGGCCGCGGTTGCGGCGGCGCTTCAGCGCGCGACGCTCGTCCTCGGACATGCCGCCCCACACGCCGGCGTCCTGGCCGGTCTCCAGGGCCCACGCGAGGCACTGGGAGGTGACGGGGCAACGGTTGCAGACGACCTTGGCCTTCGCGATCTGGGCGAGGGCCGGGCCGGAGTTGCCGACGGGGAAGAACAGCTCGGGATCCTCTTCGCGGCAAACGGCATTGTGACGCCAGTCCATGACAAAAACTCCTTGTGGTCGATACCCGGGTGAGGCACGGGGAAACGACGCGGCTCGTGGCCGCGTTGCGGTTGGTGTGCTCCCCATGCGCAGATGAACGTGCGGATGTGCCGCCGGCGTGATGTCCCGTGACGGGACTCAAGGGGTTCGCCGGTGGATCCGCGGACCGCGAGCGCGATTGGCCCGCTGGTCGCAATGCGGGTGGAGGTATTCGCTCCCCCCGCGGTCCTGTTGAATGATGACACGTCACGGCCCGCTTGTGAAGACCTTTCCGCCAAAAAGTGCGGAACCTCACAAATAAGTGAACTGCACGTTACATCCGCAGGTGAGGGCCTCGAGGGGGCCGTAACCGTCGGTTAATGCCCTCCGCGCCCTTCGCGCCCTCCGCGGCGGCGCGGCAGCGGCAACGCCCGGAACTTCCGGCCCAGCACAGCAGCCAACCGCCGCCACCACACGGTGTCGCCGACGTCTTCGCCGTACTCGCGGGCCTCGGCCGGGGCGATGAAGCGCACGGCGTTGCGGGCGCACGTGATCTCGAGTTCCCGGCGTTCGTCGACGTACTCGCCGTCGATCTGCAGTTTCAGGGGTTCCGGGGAGCTCAGGGTCACCGCGCCGACGTCGTCGTCGCGAAGCTCCCTGTCCTCCACCTTGAGTGCGGACCACAGCGCCCGGCCCGCGCCGACGAGCCGGAGCGCCGACACCATGCCCCTGATCCCGGAGACCGAGGTGATGCCGTAGAAGCCCAGGCCACCGCCGAGCCGCGTGGTCGGGTTGGTCACCACCGCGAGGTCGCCGAAGAAGGTCCACGGGTTCGAATTCGACACCACGGCCATCGGCAGGTCCCGGCCGATCGGCTCGCCGTCGGCGCTGACGGAGATGCGCGGCGGGTTGGTGCGCAGGCGATTCCATGCGCCCAGGGCCGCCGGCACGTAGCGCAACGGGTGGGCGCGGACGCCGCCGGCGCGCAGATCCTCCATGGCGGAGATGACCTCGGCGTCGATGCCCAGGCCCGCGTTGACCACGAACCACCGGTCCGCGGCGCGGCCCACGCTGATGGTGCGCTCCTCGCCGGCGCGCAGTAGATCGGCGATCATGCGGGCCGCCGACTTCGGGCCGCGGGGCAGGCCGAGGGCGCCGGCCAGGACGTTGGCGCTGCCGGAGGGGATCACCGCGATGGCGGGGATGTCGTCGGCGGCGCGCACGGGGCGGCCGTCGGCGGCGGAGCCGAGCAGGCCGTTGACCACTTCGTTGACGGTGCCGTCGCCGCCCATGCAGACCACGACGTCGCAATCGCGCCGCGTCAGGCCGGTGGCGATGGCCGTGGCATGGCCGGGGTGCGCGGTGAACTCGGCCCGCAGGGACAGGCCCGGCACCGCCCGCAGCTCGGCGACCACCGTCCGGACGAGGGAGTCGGTGATCGACGTCGAGTTGGGGTTGGAGATCAGCAGGCCGCGCACGATGCTCATCGTAATGACGTTATGGTGATCACGTGAACAGCAGACTTTCCGCAGCAGACCGTCCCGCGCCCATGGCGGCGCCCCGCTCCGTCATCGTCGGCGCCTGGATCGCCGTGGTGGAATGCGTGATGGGCATGGGCTACGGCGTGTTCCTGTTGATCCGCGACCTCCGGGGCTTCGAGGACCCCGGCGCGGTCATTTCGGGCTGGGGCACGGCGCTGTGGTTCTTCTTCGTCTTCGGTGCGGTACTCGTCGGCGCGGTGTTCCTGTTGCGCGGCAAGCGGTGGGGCCGTGGGCCGATCGTGATGCTCAATCTGTGCCTGGCGGGTGTGGCGCTCTACATGTTCACCTCGGGGGCGATTTCGTTGGGCCTGGTCACCGCGCTTTTCGCGGGCGGTGCGCTGGCCTGCATGTTCAATCCGAAGGCCGTCGACTGGGCGGCCACGTCCTACGGGGCCTGACGCAGTCCCACGAGTTCGTCGCCGCGCTTTTCGACGATGACGTCGCCGGCGACCGCCGTGGTCACGGATTCGCCCGGTGCGAGTGCGCCGCGGGCGACGGGGATGACGCCGAGGGGCGTGCCGGTGTTCCAGTCGATGCGGACCAGTCCGCCGGCCATGGGGACGAGCAATTCCTCCCCGACGGCGACGCCGGTGCCCAGGGCGTGGGGGACGACGAAGTCGAGCGACAGGTCGTCGGGCCGGAACGCCGCCAGCGTGGAACCGGTGAACCAGGTCATGTGGTGGGGGAGGTCCGCCGTCGCGGCGACGGGGGCGGGGGAGCCGCCGTCGGGTGCGGCGTCGGGAAGCTCGCCCGGGGCGGGGCGCCACGACGGGCCCGGGACGCCCTCCTTGGAGTAGGTGCGGACCTCGCCGTCGACGAGGATCGCCGCGGCCCGTTGGCCGATGGCCACCAGGCGGGCGGGCCCGTCGAGGGCGACGTCGGCGTGGAGCTCCGGTTCGCGGGTCTCCTCCGGCGTGGCCTCCTGAATGATCAGGCGATGCCCGTCCGGGCAGTCGTTGATCACCGCCAGGACGGAGCTGCGGGTCAGCGCATCGGCGATCGTGCAGCCCGGGTGTGGCTGCAGCCCCGGCTCGGACGTCGCCTCCACCACGCCGTATTCGACGGTGCGGACCAGGTCGTCGCGCCACAGCTCGACCAACCGGTCGGTGCGGGCGCCCGAGCGGTCGTTGGAGCGCACCGGTTCGATCTCGTCGGAGGACAGGCCGCGGCGCGTGGCCGCGTAGGACCCGTCGGAGGCGTTGAGCGAGGTGACTTCGCCGCAGCCGGCCGGGCCCCGGAACACCGTGACGACGCGGCCGTTGGACACCATCGCCTCGCACAACGCCACGTCGCGGTGATACGACCACGCGGGCTCGCCCGTGGCCGGATCGAGGGCGGTGACGCCGTGGTCGTCGGCGGCGATGACCAACCCATCGACCGTGAACGGCGCCGATGACCGCGGGGCGGGAACCGACCAGATCTCCGTCAGCGACTCCGGCGCGCGGTCCAGTGCCGTCGTCGCGGCGAAGGGTTCATCGGCGACGACGTGGTCGACCCCGCGCGCCGGCGCCCGCCACCACGTCCACGCCACCGTCGCTACGACGGCGATGACGATGAGCGACGCCGCGATGCGGTTGCGGTTCATCGACGGCGCCGACGCTCATCGCGGTCGCGCCGGTCCCGTCGACCGCCCCTCCGATCCCCGCGATCCCTGCGGTCCTTCACCGGCCGGGACCCGAGCACGGGCCGGGCGGGCCCTACCGACTCCCCGGCGTCTTCGGGAATGCCGAGGGCGTCGTAAAGCTCCGGAGACGTCGAAAACCACTGCGGCGGCTCCGGAAAACCCAGGCCGAGCGCGTCGTCGATCATCTTCCAGCGCATCAGCTCATCCCAGCCCACCAACGTGACGGCCGTGCCCGTGTTGCCCGCGCGGCCAGTGCGGCCGATGCGGTGGACGTAGGTCATCTCGTCCTCCGGCACCTGATGGTTGATGACGTGCGTGACGTCGTCGATGTCGATGCCGCGGGCCGCCACATCGGTGGCCACCAGCACGTCGACGTCGCCGGACCGGAAGGCGTTGAGCGACTTCTCGCGCGCCGGCTGGCCCATGTCCCCGTGGACCGCCGTCGCCCGGAAACCCCGCTCGCCCAGCTGCTCGGCCACCGACGCGGTGGACCGCTTCGTGCGGGCGAAGATGATGGTCCGGCCGCGGCCCTCGGCCTGGAGGATCCGCGCGATGACGGGCAGCTTGTCCATCTGATGCGACTGGAACACCACCTGCCGCGTCGTGTCGTGGACGCTCGCCTCCGACTCGCCCGACTCGGCGCGGATGTGCACCGGACGATCCATGAAGGTGCGCGCCAGATTGAGGATCGGCCCCGGCATCGTCGCCGAAAACAGCATGGTCTGCCGACCCTCGGGAACCGCCCGGAGGATCTTCTCGATGTCCGGCAAAAAGCCCAGGTCGAGCATCTCGTCTGCCTCGTCGAGGACGAGGATCCGCACCGCCCCGAGGTTGAGGTCGCCGCGCTGATGGAGATCGATGAGGCGGCCGGGCGTGCCGACGACGACGTCGACGCCCGCATTGAGCACCTCGATCTGCTCGTCGTACGGGCGACCGCCGTAGATCGTGGTCACCCGCAGATCCACCGCCTCGGCGATGGGCTCGAGATCCTCGCCGACCTGCACCGCCAACTCGCGGGTGGGCACGACGACCAACGCGCGCGGCTTGCCGTCCGGCTCCGGCACGCGGGCATCGTCGAAGACCCGGTCGATGAGCGGAACGCCGAAGCCCAGCGTCTTGCCCATGCCCGTGCGGGCCTGCCCGATGATGTCCGTGCCGTCGAGCGCCAGCGGCAACGTCAACTCCTGGATGGCGAAGGTCCGCGTGATGCCCCCGGACGCGAGGGCATCGCAGATTTCCGCCGCGACCCCCAATTCGACGAACGTCGGCGCGGGACGGTCTGCCACCGGAATCTCCTTCATGTCGGTGCTGCACGGTCGTCCCCGATACTAGCCGTCGGAGGCCGGGCTATGATGTCCCGCATGGACATCACCATCGGATTCGTTGACAACCCCCGCGAGCTGAACATCTCGGGAGTCGAGGGCGGCCGCGACCTGGCCTCCTCCCTCTCCGATCGCCTCGCGGCGGGGGAGGGCGTCCTCGAGCTCGTCGACGGCGCCGGCAAGACCCACCTCGCGCAGATCGCCAAGATCGCGTACGTGCAGGTCGGCCCGGCGGCTCCCCGCCAGGTCGGCTTCATCGCCTGATCCGCGCGCCACGATCCGGCAGCGCCCGCGCATGAGCAAAGAGTCGTTTTTCGTCAGGTTCGCCCGGCAGTGGGGATGGCGCGCGTACGCCATCCCCGTTTTGCTGGTCCTCACCGTCATCGTCGTCGTCGACGTCGTCCGCGACGTCCGCGAAGAGAAGACGAACGTTTCGGCGGCCACCAGCGAACTCCCGCACGGTCCCATCCCCGAGGGCGGGTACGTCGAGAATCTCGACGTCGGCCAGCTGCCCCCGGGCGGGCCGTTCACCGAGGAATCGTCGGGCGTCTTCGTCCCGGTCGACTCCGCCGCGGGCCGGGTGGGCGAGGGCAAGGAGCTGACCATGCGCTACGCCGTCGAGATCGAGGACACCGTCGACCCCGCCAGCTTCGGCGGCGCGGACGCGTTCGGCGGGATGATCGACGCCACCCTGGCCGACGAGCGCGGCTGGATCCGCGACGAGAAGTTCGCCTTCGAGCGCGTCGCACGCGACGACAACCCGGACCTCGTCTTCCAGCTGGTGTCCACCGACACCGCGCACGAACAGTGCGGCTACGAGATTCCGCTGGAGACCAGCTGCTCGATTTCGGATCGCCGCGGCGACGACCCGACCCGCGTGCTCATCAACGAGGCCCGTTGGGTCCGCGGCGCCCTGACTTTCGAGGGCGACCTCGGCGCCTACCGCCAATACCTGATCAACCACGAGGTCGGCCATGCCATCGGCTACGCCTCCCACGAGGCCTGCCCGGACGACGGCGCGGTGGCGCCGATCATGATGCAGCAGACGCTGTCGCTGGACAATTCCGAATTGCACAAGCTCAACCCGAACGAGGTGTACCCCGATGACGGAGCACGCTGCGCGCCGAACCCCTGGCCCTACCCCCTCGGCTGATCCGGTGTTCGACCCCGAGCGCTACGCCCGCCATCTGCCCATCCCCGGTTTCGGCGAGGAGGGGCAGCGCAGGCTCGCCGGGGCGAAGGTGATCATGGTGGGCGCGGGCGGCCTCGGCTCGCCCGTCGGCTTTTATCTGTCCGCGGTGGGCGTCGGAAAGCTCACCGTCGTCGACGACGACCGAGTCGACCTGACGAACCTGCAGCGTCAGGTCATTCACCGCGTCGAGGACATCGGCCGGCCCAAGGTCGAATCCGCGGCCGAGAAGATGGCGGCGCTCAACCCCGACATCGAGATCACGACTGTCGACGAGCGCCTGGGCCCCGACAACATCGACGCGATCATCGGCGACCACGACCTGGTCATCGACGGCACCGACAACTTCGAGACCCGCTACCTCATCGCCGACGCCTGCCAACGGCTCGGCGTCGTCGAGGTGTGGGGCAGCATCCGCCAGCTGGGCGGACAGGTCAGCGTGTTCGGGCTGGACCTCGGCGGCGGCCGGCGCGTGTGGCTGCGCGACCTGTACCCCGAGCCGCCCGCCCCGGAGACCGTGCTCACGGCCGAGCAGACGGGCATTCTGGGCACGGTGCCGGGCACGATCGGCACGCTGATGGCCACGGAAGCGGTGAAGGTGATCACCGGTTTCGGCGAGCCGCTGTCGGGCCGCGTGCTGTTCTACGATTCGGCGGCGATGTCGTTCCGCGAGTTCCGCTTCGCGGAGGATGCGGGGACCCGATGACCCGCATGCCCCCGGCCCACGTCTCCGACGCCTTCGGCGCGTCCGGCACCCCCGTGCCCGCCGGCCCCGCGTGGGACGACGGCTGGCTCTACGGCGACACCGTGATTTCCGCGGTGGCCGACCCGTCGCGTGCGGCATGGTCGGCGAAGGTGCTGGAATCGCTGGCGGTCGACGGGGCGGAGGTGGCGCACCCGGTGCGCACCAGCGACGGCCGCCACGTCCTGTCCGGGTGGCGGGCCCGCCAGCACCGTCCGGGCCGCCCGGAACCGCGGGCGGACGAAACCATCGTCGCCTGCGGCAGGTTGGAGGAGGCCCTGGCGGACGTCGAACGTCCCCGCTTCCTCGCCCGCGGCGGCGGCGACGTCTTCGACGTGTGCGATCGCGCCGCGTGGGCGGAGGATCCGATCGCGCAGCTCGAGGAATTCCTCGACCCGGATGCGGTGCCGCGCGGAGATGCGGCGGAGGCCCTCGCCGCAGCCGGCGGGATGATCGGCCTGCGCGGCCAGGTGGGCGCCGAGGGGCAGCTCGTGCACGGGGATCCGGTCGGCACCGTGCTGTACGACGGGTCGGCGCCGCCGCTGTTCGTCGATCTCGTTCCGCGCTGGCATCCCGCCGGGTGGACGCGGGCCGTCGCCGCCGTCGACGCCGTGGCGTGGGGAGGGGCGGACGAGGACCTCCTCGGGCGGTTCGACCATGTGCCGCATTGGGATGGTCTGCTGGCGCGGGCGATCTGCAACCGGCTGTTCCTCCATGCGGCGCATCCGGAGTCCCGGCCCGCCGCGTGGCGCGGTCTGGCGCGGGCGACCGAGATGGTCCGCGCGCGCCTGTAGCGCGTTTGGGAAGGGCTGGCGACGGGCCGGCGACCGGTCGGCGACGAACCCGTGGCCGGGGTCGACGGAGCGTGGGGAACGCCCGTTCGAACGATTCCGGGGCGTGTGCGATGATGTCGCCATGAATCAGATGCCCGCCGTGCGCTTGACCGAGCCGGAGGCCCCGGCCCGTCGAACCTGGGAGGGGCCGGTCGCCGCGTTGTTCCCGGGCGACGACCGACTGGCGGAGCTGAAGGCCCCGGGTGCGGCCTGGCAGGTCGTCGGCGGGCCGGGCACGGGGAAGTCCGCGTTGCTGGTGGATCTGGCTGCGGCGCATGTCGCGGCGGGGTGGCCGGCGGATTCGGTGCAGGTGCTCGCACCGTCGAAGGAGGCGGCGTCGAGGTTGCGCGACGACGTGGCCCGGAGGTTGCCGCGCTCGTCGGGCGCCGGGTCGGGCGGCATGGTCCGCGCGGTGCATTCGCTGGCGTTCGCGCTGGTTCGTGCGGCTGCGGTTCGTGCGGGCAAGCCGGAGCCGGCGTTGGCCACGGGTGCCCGGCAGGATGCGGTGATCCGCGAGTTGCTCGAGGGCCACGCGGATGCGGGCGGGGCGTATTGGCCGGAGCGGCTCGTCCCCGCGCTGCGGTTGCGCGGCATGGCCCGGCAGCTGAGGGATCTGCTGCTGCGGGCCGCCGAGCGTGGCGTCGGCGCCGACGAGCTCGAGCGCCTGGGACGCGAACACGGCGTCGCCGAGTGGGTGGCCGCGGGGACGTTCCTCCGGGAATACCGCCAGGTGACGCGGCTGTCGTGGCACGAGGAGCTCAACGCCGCCGAGCTGGTGTCGGCGGCGGTCGCCGCGATCGACGACGATCCGTCGTTGGTGGCGGAGGCGGGCATCCGGGTGCTGCTCGTCGATGACGCGGAGCACCTGGACCCGCAGTCGGCGGAGTTGATCCGCAGGCTGTTGCCGGGCGTCGACCTGGCGGTGGTCACGGGCGATCACGACCAATCGGTGCTGCGTTTCCGCGGCGCGGATTCGGCGTTCCTCGATTCGGTGGCGGATCCGCGGCGGCGCATCGTGCTGCATTCGTCGTGGCGGACGACGCCGGAGATCGCGGTGGCGGCGAACCGGGTGTCGTCGCGGTTGCCGGGCACTCCGCCGGAGCGCGGCATTCGGGGCATGCGCGTCGGCGGGGAGCGTCCGGCCGCCCGCGTCGTCGTCCACGACACGGGGATGGGGGAGCAGGCGACCATCGCGGATTTCCTGCGCCGCGCGCACCTGGAGGACGGCGTGGCGTGGAAGGACATGGCGGTGCTCGTGCGTTCGGGGGCGGGCGATTCCGCGTTGCACCGATCTCTGGCCCGCGCGGGCGTGCCGGTGCGCATGGACCCCACCGACGTCGTGCTCGGCGAGCAACGCATGGTCGCCGCGCTGGTCCTTGCGTTGCGGGCGGTCGACGAAGGGTTGTCGCCGTCGGAGTGGGAGCGCCTGCTCGCCGGACCGTTGGGCAACGCCGACCCGGTGACCCTGACCCGCCTGATCCGGGGCGTGCGCCGCGCGGATCTCGCCGGCGGCCGTGCGATGGACCGCATCGTCGGGTTGCTCGCGGCGGAGGAGCGCACGCCGGAGCAGGAGGAGCTCATCGCGGGGCTGCCGGAGCGCGAGCGCGACGTGCTCGCCGGCCCGCTGCGCATTCTCGATGCCGGCCGCGCCGCTCGAGCCGAGGGCGTGGAGGCGGCCGCCTGGGCTCTGTGGGAGTCGTCGGGTCTGGCCGATCACCTCATGGCGGCGTCGCTGCGCGGTGGCGCGGCGGGATCGGCGGCGGACCGGGACCTCGATGGGGTCATGACGTTCTTCGACTTCCTCGGCGACCTCGTCGAGGGCGATCCGTCGGTGACCATCGCGGGCGTCGTCCGCGAGATCGCCGCCCACGAGTTGCCGACGGGCGCCCGCGATCGCCGGGGCGCGGAACGCGAGGCCGTGGTCATCTTGTCGGCCCACGCGGCGTTGGGCCGCGAGTGGGAGGCGGTGGCCGTCGCCGGGGTGCAGGAAGACGTGTGGCCGTCGCTGGGGCGGACGGGGTCGGTGGTCGGCCAGGGCGAGCTCGTCGATCTCCTCGACGACGGCATCGAGCCGGGCACCCCGGTGTCGCATGCGGCCGAGCGGTTGGCGGAGGAGCGTCGCCTGTTCCACGTGGCGGTGTCCCGCGCCCGGCGTCGGCTGCTGGTCACGGCGGTCGACGCCCCGGACGACGAGGGGTCGCCGAGCCGTTTCCTCGCGGAGTTGGGCGCCGACGTCGAGGTGAAGTCGGGTGCCGACGCGGCCGCGGCAACGCCGGAGTCGCCCGTCGCCGAGACGGCGCGGGACGTCACGCGGGTGCTGTCGATGGGGTCGTTGCTGGCGGAGTTGCGTGCCGCGGTGCTGTCGGAGTCGGCGGGCCCGGTGCGCCGGGAGCAGGCGGCCCGGCAGTTGGCGCGGCTGGCCGCCGACGGCGTGCCCGGCGCCGATCCGTCCGAGTGGTGGGGCCTGGCCGATCCGAGCACCGACGAGCCGGCGGAGTCGTCGCCGGTGCGGGTGAGTCCGTCGAAGGTGGGCAAGGTTCTCGAGTGTCCGTTGCGGGCGCTGCTGGAGCAGCCGGCGTCGTCGGATCAGATGGCGTTGGGCACGGCGTTTCACCGCGTCGTCGAGGCGTTGGAGGATGGCGTCGCCGTCGAGGACGCGGTGCAGTCGTTTGTGCGGGCGTTGCCCGAGATCGTCGACGAACCCGCGTGGCGCATCGAATCGATGCAGCGTGAGTGGGCTGCGGCGGTTCAGGCGTGGGCGGACTGGGCGGCGGGGTCGCGTGCGGTGGGCACGGAGATCGGGGTCAGGGTTCCGCTTGACGACGACGCGGTGATCGCCGGACGCATCGACAGGCTGGAGGAACACCCGGAGGGCGGCTACGTCATCGTCGACGTCAAGACCGGGGCGACCGTTCCCTCGGCGGCGGAGGTCGAGAAGAATCCGCAGTTGGCGACGTACCAGCTGGCGTTGGCGGAGGGCGGCGTCGACGGGTCGGGGCCGATGGAGTCGTCGGGCGGCAAGCTCGTGTACCCGCGCAAACCCGTCGCCGACGGCCCGTCGGTGCGGGTGCAGTCGGGTCTGACGTCGGACCAGTTGAAGCAGTGGCGGGCCACGGTGCTCGACGTCGCCGCCGCCCTGCGGGGACCGGGGTCGTTGGCCACGCCCGGTCGCCATTGCGATCACTGCGGGGTGCGCCTGGCGTGCCCGGCGAAGGAGGGGAGCCGATGAACGCCGGCCGGAAGGTCATCGACCCGGTGACGCTGTCGCGCATGATCGGGCAGCCGCACCAGCCGACCCCGGCGCAGGCCGAGGTGATCGGCGCGCCGCCGGAGCCGCTTCTGGTGGTGGCGGGCGCGGGCGCCGGCAAGACGGAGACGATGGCCGCCCGCGTCGTGTGGCTGGTGGCCAACGGGTTCGTGCGGCCGGAGGAGGTCCTGGGCCTGACGTTCACGCGCAAGGCGGCGCGCGAGTTGGGGCAGCGCATCCGCGAACGGTTGGCGTCGTTGGCGGCCAGTCGAGCCTTCGACGCCGTCGCCTCCCCGCAGGTCCGCGAGGCGCTGCAGGTGATCACCCCGGAGGTGTCCACCTACGACGCCTACGCGGGTTCGCTGGTGCGCGAATACGGGCTGTTGCTGCCCGCCGAACCGGGGGCGGAGGTCCTCGACGGCGCCACGCAGTGGCAGATGGCCTGGGAGCTCGTCCGAGATCGGGGATTCATTGCGACGGATCTCGGGGTGGCCGACCTCGTCGGCAAGCTCATGACTCTGTCGGAGGAAATCGACTCGAACCTCGCCTCCGTCGACGAGGTGCGGGAACAGACCGAAGCGTTCATCGCGAACGTCATGCAGACGCCGAAGGCGCCGCGGCAACGCAAGGACCTGCACTCCAAGCTGGAGGGCCCGCTGCGCGCCCAGCGGGACCGGCTGGCGATGCTGCCGCTGGTCGGGGAACTGCGGCGGCGGCACGAGGACGCGGGGGTGGTGACGTTCGGCCGGCAAATGGCCATGGCCGCGCGGCTTGCCGACGGCATCGGGGAAGTCGGGGAGTCTGAGCGGGCGCGGTTCCGGGTGGTGATGCTCGACGAATACCAGGACACCTCCCACGCCCAGCGGGTGTTGCTGCGCGCCCTGTTCGCGGGCACGGCGGTCACGGCCGTCGGCGATCCGATGCAGGCGATCTACGAATGGCGGGGCGCCACGGCGGCGAACCTGACGCGGTTCGTCACGGACTTCCCGCGCCCCGACGGACGCCCGGCGGAGAAGAAGCAGCTGCTGACGTCGTGGCGCAACCCGTCGGCGGTGCTGGAGCTGGCCAACGACGTCTCCTCCCGCGCATTCGGCGACGGCCCCCGCACCGTCGAGGAATTGGCGCCGCGTGCGGGGGCGGAGCGCGGCACGGTGCGGTTGGCGTTGCACTCCACCGCCGACGACGAATTGGCGTGGGTGGCCGAGCGCATGGCCGAGGAGTTCCGCGCCGCCCGCGAGGAGGGCCGGTCGATCACCGCGGCGGTGCTGGTGCGCAAGAACAAGCATTCCGCCGCCATCCTCGACTCGCTGACCGCCGCCGGGGTGCCCGCCGAAATCGTGGGGCTGGCGGGGCTGCTGACCCTGCCGGAGATCCTCGACGTCATCGCCTGCCTGCGCGTGTTGGCGGACCCGGCCGACGATCGGGCGATGCTGCGCATCCTCACGTGGCCCCGCGCACCGCTCGGCGCGTCGGACATCAAGGCCCTGGGGCGTCGCGCCCGGCAGCTCGCCCGGTACGCGGGGGAGACGGAAGTCGAGGCGGAGGTCGACGGCCCCCTGTCGGCCCTCGACGCGGACCTGGCGGAGATCGCGGCGCAGCGGGTGACGCCGCCGACCGGTCTCGGCCACGCGGTCGCGGACCCGGCCCTCGACGACGATGGCGACGCCGCGCCGGGCTACTCGGAGGAGGGTCGCCGGCGCATCGCGGATCTGTCGGCGAAGCTCCGCAACCTGCGGCGGTTTTCGCTGCGCAAGCCGTTGCCGGAGCTCATCGCGGATGTGGAGGAGGCGTTCGGCATTCGCGTGGAGGCCGCGGTCAGCGAGGTCGGCACGGTGCACCTGGACCGGTTCACCGAGGTCGCGGCGGATTTCTCCCGGCGGCTCGGCGGCGAGTTGCCGGCGTTTCTGGGATACCTCGATCGCGCGGCGGTCCACGACAAGGGGCTGGAGCCCGGCAAGACCCGGATGCGCGGCGACCGGGTGGAGATCATGACCGTCCACAAGGCCAAGGGCCTGGAGTGGAACGTCGTGGCGGTGCCGCACGTGTGCGCGTCGGTGTACGACGAGGTTCAGGTGGACACGTGGTTGACCAAGGCGCAGCTGTTGCCGTCGGACGTCGTCGGCGAGGACGAGGCCGGGCACGGCGAGTCGGGGGACGGCGCCCCCGTGCTGGACACGTCGGGGGCGGAGAACCAGAGCGAGCTGGCCGCCGCACTCGAGGAGCACAAGGCGCAGTACCGCACGGCGAAGATCGCCGAGGCCGACCGCCTGTTCTACGTCGCCGTCACCCGCGCGGAGGACGTGCTGCTGGTGTCGGGAAGTCAGCGGATGACGCCGGGGCGCAAGAAGCCCGATGGGCCGTCGGAGCATCTGACGGCGCTGCGGGCGCTGCGTCCCGACGCGGTGGAGACGTGGGTCGACGAGGTCTCCGCCGAGCCCCTGCCCATCCCGGATGCCGAGGGCGTGCGCTGGCCCGCGGCGCCCGATCCCGCGCGCCGGGACGTGCTGGAACGGGCCGCGGGGCTGGTCCGCTCCTTCTCCGATCCGGATTCCCCGGACGCGGTGTCGGCCCCGGATTCTTCCCGCCCGGTGCCGGGCGACCTGTCGCAGGTGTGGGAGGACGAGGTGTCCATGCTTCTGGAGGAGCGCCGCCGCGCCCGCGCCGAGGCGGTGTCGGTGCCGATGCCGGTGCAGTTGTCCACCAGCGAGTACCAGGCCCTGCGCGCCGACCCGGAGGCGTTCGCCCGTCGTCGCGCCCGGCCGGTGCCGTACAAGCCGAACCGGTTCGCGCGTCGCGGCACCGCGTTCCACGCCTGGTTGGAGAATCGTTTCGGCACGTCGGCATTGCTTGACGACGACGACCTGTTCGCCGTCGTCGACGAGGACGGCGAAATGGTGGACGCGGACGTCGAAAAGCTCAAGGAGAGGTTCTCCGCGAGCCAGTGGGCGGATCGGACGCCGGAGTTCGTGGAGGAGCCGTTCGACATCGGCGTCGGCGGCCGGCGCATCGTCGGGCGCATCGACGCGGTGTTCCGCATCGACGGCACGTGGATGGTCGTGGACTGGAAGACCGGGCGCAGGCCGGTCGGTGAGAAGGCCCGGCAGGCGGCGCTGCAGCTGGCGGTGTACCGCATCGCCTGGGCGGATCGTCGCCGGGCGGCGGGCGAGGACATCGACCCGGCGGACGTGCGGGCGGCGTTCCACTACATCGTCGACGACGTCACCGTGGAACCGGCGGGGAGGGACCTGCCCGACCGGCTAGAGTTGGACGAGGCGATGCGCGAGCTCGTTGCGGACACGACGACGCGGAAGGGTGGCTGACGATGCGCGACAGGATCCGCGATCGGTTGGGCTCCGACATCGAATTGGACGACCTGCCGGATCATGCCCTGCTGGGCGTCATCCGCATGCCGGAGGCGGCGCGGCGGGACCCGTGGCGGCTCATCGCCCGGCGCCTGGGTTACGCGTTGGCGATGATGCTCATCGCGACGTTCGTCGTGTACCTCGACAAGGACGGCTACACCGAGCCCCTCACCTTCGTCGACTCCCTGTACTACTCGGCGGTGTCCCTGTCGACGACGGGGTACGGCGACATCACGCCCGTGACGGAACGGGCCCGCATCATGAACATCTTGATCATCACGCCGCTGCGCGTGGTGTTCCTGGCCCTCTTGGTCGGCACGACCCTGACGGTGCTGACGGAGGAATCCCGCCGGGCACTGCAGATCCAGCGTTGGAGGAAGCAAATGCGCAACCACACCGTCGTCATCGGTTACGGCACGAAGGGGCGTTCCGCCATTGCGGCGCTGCTCGCCGACGGCGTCGACCCGTCGCAGATCGTCGTGGTGGACAAGGACCAGCAGGCCCTCGACCAGGCCAGCGTGCGCGGGCTGGTGACCGTCCACGGGTCGGCGACGAAGGCCGACGTGCTCAAACTCGCCGGCGTGCCCCGCGCCCGGTCGGTCGTCGTGGCCCCGAACAAGGACGACACGGCGGTCCTGGTGACCCTGTCGGTGCGGGAGATCGCCCCCGGCGCGACCATCGTGGCGTCGGTGCGCGAATCGGAGAACCGCCACCTGCTCACCCAGTCCGGCGCCGACCAGGTGGTCATTTCCTCCGAAACCGCCGGCCGCATGCTCGGCCTGGCCACGGTGACGCCGTCGGTGGTGGAGATGATGGAGGACCTGCTCAGCCCCGACGAGGGCTTCTCGGTCGCCGAGCGTCTGGTCACCGAGGAGGAGATCGGCGCCAACCCGCGTCACCTCGCGGACATCGTCCTGGGCGTCGTGCGCTCCGGCGAGCTGTACCGCATCGATTCGCCGGAATGCGAGTCCGTCGAGCCGGGCGACCGGCTGCTGTACGTCCGCCGCGTGCTCAAGGAGGATTCCGATCCGGATGTCGTCAAGTAACCTCGCCGCCGGCGGGGCCATCTCCCTCGACCCGGACCAGCTCGAGGCGGCCACCGCGCCGTTGGGGCCGGTGTGCATTCTCGCGGGCGCCGGCACCGGCAAGACCCGCACCATCACCCACCGCATCGACCATCTGATCCGGTCGGGGTTCGTGCAGCCGCAGAAGATCCTCGCCGTGACGTTCACGGCCCGCGCGGCCGGCGAGATGCGCGACCGGCTCACCGCGATGGGGTCGACGGGCGTGCAGGCCCGCACGTTCCACTCGGCGGCGCTGCGCCAGCTGCGGTACTTCTGGCCGCAGGTCGCCGGTGATCTGCCGTGGCGGCTGCTGGACAACAAGTTTTCCGTCGTCGCCCGCGCCGTCCGCGCCACCGGACTGGACTCCGGCAAGGAGACCATCCGCGACGTCATGGGGGAGATCGAGTGGGCGAAAGCCTCGTTGGTGACTCCCGAGGGCTACGCGGAAGCCGTCGACAAGCATGGACGCGTCGCACCGGTCCCGGCCGAGAAGCTGGCGGCCGCCTACCGCACGTACGAGGACATGAAGACCTCGCCCGACGGGATGCTGCTGGATTTCGACGACCTGCTGCTGCACACCGCCGGGGCGATGGAGAATTCGCTCGCCGTGGCGGAGGAGTTCCGCGCCCAGTACCGCAGCTTCGTCGTCGACGAGTATCAGGACGTCACCCCGCTGCAGCAGCGGGTGCTCGACGCGTGGCTCGGCGAACGCGACGACCTCACCGTCGTCGGCGACGCGAACCAGACCATCTACTCCTTCACCGGCGCGACGCCCGAGTACCTGATGAGCTTTTCGCGTCGCTTCCCCGACGCGACGGTCGTGCGGCTGCAGCGCGACTACCGGTCGACGCCGCAGGTGGTGCGTTTGGCCAACGAGGTCATCGGCAAGGCGAAGGGGCGACTGGCGGGTTCGCGCCTGCAGCTGATCGGCCAGCGTCCCGACGGCCCCGAGCCGGGGTACACCGAGTTCGACGACGAGCCCCAGGAGGCCCGCGTCGTCGCCCGGCAGATCCGGCGGCTGCTGGACTCGGGCGTGCCGGCGTCGGAGATCGCGGTGCTCTACCGCGTCAACGCCCAGTCGGCGGTGTTCGAGCAGGCGCTGAGCGAAGCCGGGATCCCGTACCAGGTGCGCGGGGGCGAAGGCTTCTACCAGCGCCCGGAGATCAAGCAGGCCGTCACCGAGTTGATCCGGGTGGCGCGGCGGCCGGACGTGGCCACCGCCGGCGACGGTTCGGCGGGGGACACCGGAGCGCCGCTGGTGGGCAGGGAATTGTCGGAGCTGGTGCGGGCCACCCTCGTGCCGCTGGGCCTGACCCGGGAGGAACCGGAGGGCGCCCAGGCCCGCGAACGGTGGCAGTCGTTGGGTGCCTTGGCGGACCTGTGCGAGGAACTCGTCCACACCGACCCGGAGTTGCGCATCGAGGGACTGCTGGGGCAGTTGCGCACTCGCCAGCAGGCGAAGCAGCCGCCGACGGTGCAGGGGGTGACCCTGGCCAGCCTCCACGCCGCGAAGGGCCTGGAGTGGGACGCGGTGTTCCTCGTCGGCCTGACCGACGGCAACATCCCCATCCAGCATGCGTTGAAGAAGGGCGACGATTCCCAGGACGTCGAGGAGGAGCGCCGTCTGCTCTACGTCGGCGTCACGCGCGCCCGCGAGCATCTCGAGTTGTCGTGGTCGTTGTCGCGGCAGGAGGGCGGCCGCCGCACCCGCCGCCGCAGTCGTTTCCTGGAGGGGCTCGACGTGCCGGGCCTGGTCGCGGCGGCCCCCGCCCAGCCGGCGAAGAAGAAGGCCGTCACGTGCCGCACCTGCGGCGGGCGTCTGGCCACGAACGCCGAGCGGATCATCGGCCGGTGTTCGTCGTGCCCGTCGGACGTCGACCCGCAGCTGGTGGAGACCATCCGGGCATGGCGGGCCGAGACCGCCCGCGAGATGTCCGTCCCCGCCTACGTGGTGTTTTCCGATGCGACGTTGGCGGCCATCGCCGAGGCGCGTCCGTTGGAGCCGTCGGAGTTGTTGGCGGTGCCGGGGATCGGTCCAGTGAAGGTCGAGAAGTTCGGGGCCGAGTTGCTGGCGTTGATCGCGTCGTCGTAAAGCGGGGAAGCGTCGGCGGCGCGACGTCGGTAGCGTGGGGCCATGCGAATCCACGTCATCGGAGCACACGGAAAAGTCGCGCTGCGGGCGCTGCCGCTGTTGGCGGGCGCGGGGCATGAGGTCATCGGGGTGATCCGCAACCCGGGGCACGCCGACGAGGTGGAGGCCACGGGCGCGGTGCCGCACGTCGTCGACATCGAGCGGCTCGATGCGGACGGGTGGGCGGCCCTGTTGGCGGGGACGGATCTGGTCGTGTGGTCGGCGGGCGCCGGCGGCGGGGATCCGGCGCGGACGAAGGCGGTCGACGAGGTCGCGGCGATCGCGTCGATGGACGCCTGCCCGCGCGACGCCGGGTACGTGATGGTGTCGTACTGGGGCGCGCGGCGTGACCACGGCGTGCCGGCGGACAATCCGTTCGTGCATTACGCGGATGCGAAGGCCGCGGCGGACGAGCATCTGCGCGAGTCGGGGTTGCGGTACGTGATCCTGAAGCCGGGTGCGTTGACGGAGGAGCCGGCCGGCAACGTGTACGTCGGCGATGATTCCGAGGTGCCCGAGGGCGTCGAGCGCACCACGTCGCGTGCGACGGTTGCGGCGATGATCGCGCATGTGGTCGGGCGGTTCGACGAGCTCGGCGGTCGGCGCGAGATCGCGTTCCTCGACGGCGATGTGCCGCTCGGTGAGGCCGTTTCCGCCCAGTCGTAGGCCGCCCCGGGTTCGGGCCCGCGACCGCTGCGTCTGCGGTGGGTGCGGGCCTTGTTGCGTGTGGGGTGCGCTTGCTTTGCTTGACGACGGCGGCGGGTACGCATGCGGCCCGATGCACATGTGAACGGTGGGGCGAAACGAGC
>NZ_KV787092.1:0-1395 GCF_001807025.1 Corynebacterium sp. HMSC11E11
GGCTCTTCAGGATTTAGAGTGCGTTGATCTTGGTGTGCAGCTGTCCGGAGTGGATCAAGGATCGCAAGATGTAGTGCCCGAGGTTCTTGAACCCCAGAGCGATGCCGCGCAGATGCTCCAGGCGCCCGTTGATCGCCTCGACGGGCCCGTTGGACGCGCCGATATCGAAATAAGCCAGCACGTCCTTCTGGCGCCGGTACAGCGTGTTTCCCAGCTGCTTAATCTCCTCTAACCCCTTCGGCATCGTCGATGAACGCAGCGTGCTGATCACCTTCTGCATCAGCTTCTTGCCCTCGGCTTTCTTCGGGTACTGATAGGCGGCGATGATCTGCTGATACACCGACCACGTCACCTCCAAAGCCACGTAGTCTTCGTCGGTGGCCCACAGTTGCTCGAGTCGCCGATGCTGTCGATCAGTGAGGAAGTCAATCCTGGTCAACAGGGTTTTCCGGTTCTTATACAACGGATCGTTTTTCTTGCCCCGCCGCCCGGTGGTCATCCGCTGCAGGCGCTGCCGGCACACGGTCAACTTGTCGGCGGCCAGGTGCACCACGTGAAAGGGATCCATCACCGCCTGCGCCCGCGGCAGGGCCTGTTTGGTGGCGGTGGCGTAGCCGGCAAACCCATCCATCGTGACAACCTCGACCCGGTCGCGAAAGCCCTGCCCACGCTGGCCGAGCCAATCGCTCAGTACCGCGGCGCTACGACCCGGGACCATGTCCAGCAACCGGGCCGGTCCGGCGCCGTCGATGACGGGGGTGATGTCGACGAGCACGGTGACGAACGAGTCCGGCTCACCGGCCCGGTGGGTGTGCTTCCACACGTGCTCGTCCACGCCCAGCACGCGTACCCCGGCAAGGTGGCCGGGGTCGTCATAGACCAGGTGCCGGCAGGCATCCAGGGCGAGGTCGTTGACCAGGTCCCAGCCCAAGCCCAGGGCTTTGGCGGTGGCGGAGATACTCATTTTGTCGATCGCCAACCGTTGCAGAATCCAGCGGGTCACCCGGCGAGTGACGGTGCGCCCGCGTTCGGCGCAGGCCAGTTCGCCCTGGTAGATCCGCTGGGCACAGGACTGATTCAGGCACAGGAACCGCGGCACGCGTACCTGCAACCTGGTGGGGAAGCCGACGACGGGAAGATCGGTCAGCCGGCGCACGACGTGATCACGCAGCCGGCCTGTGTGTCCGCAGCCCGGGCACTTGTCGCAGGAGTCGATGGGACGAGCACTGATGACCGTGAACTCGCCGGCATCCGCGGCATCGGTGATCGTTAATCCCAGCTCCGCGGTGCGGCAAATGGTGTCGGCGACGAGGTTGAACGTAGGCTGCATCGTAGGGTCCTGGTTCGGTCAGATGGTTGTGTGGTAACTCTCATCTTGTACCGGCCAGGGCCCCT
>NZ_KV787093.1:0-36660 GCF_001807025.1 Corynebacterium sp. HMSC11E11
GGTCCTTTTTTGGGGGTTGGCGGGGACCACGCACCACGTGGTTGCAGGGGACGGCGGGACTGGGGCGTTTTTCGGGTACGTGGGCGCCCACCGTTGGTTCGGTACGCCACCTGCAGTCGCTGCCTGTAGGCTGTAGCCGTTGTACGCATACTTTGGGAGAGGTAATGAATAACTCCGGTTTCGGGCAGGGTGGCCCCTACGGGCAGGGTGGATCCTTCGGGCAATCCGGCCCCTATGGCCAGCCCGGTGGTGGACAGTCCGGGCAGCCCGGTGGCGGCGGTCAGAACCCCTACGGTTTCGGCGTTGGCGGACAGGGCAACCAGGGCGGTGGTGCCGGCAACGGCGGGCAGTCCTGGGGCGGCGGTCGGTCCCCTCAGTGGGATCAGGGGATGCAGTCCGGATTCGGCGCCGGCGGCGGATACGGTGCTCCGCAGGGTGCCGCTGGCGGTGCGCCCGGCGGTTCGGGATCCGGTTCTTCGGGCTCCAAGACCCCGTGGATCCTCGGCGGTGTCGGCGCCGTGGCACTGATTGCCATCATCGGTGTGGTCGCCTTCTTCTTCCTGGGGGGCTCCGAACGGGCGGAAAAGAAGGCCGTCGCCGAGGCCGCCAACGATTCCGCGAATACGATCCTCGAGTCGGACAATCTCGTCGAATGGAATGCGCTGATGTGCACGGCCTACCGCGCCGATGACGAGAACATCCAGAAGTTCCAGGATTCGTTCGGTGCGTTCGGCGATGAGTTCATTGCTTCGGAGCTCGAGGCGGAGAGCTACGAGCCCGACGACGTGACCTTCACCAACGATGACCGCACGGCCGCGGAGATCGGTTCCGGTTCGTCCGCTTTGAAGATGGCGAAGGAAGACGGCGAGTGGAAGATCTGCGATCCGGACATTGACTTCTCGGCCTTTGATGATTTCGGCGACATGTCCGACATCTTCGATGACTTCGGCGACTTCTCGGACATGTTCGACGACTTCTCGAGCATTCTCGACGACTACGACGTCTGGTGATTGTTCGCCGGTGACGACGCCCGCGGGCCTCGGTGACATCCGGGCCGGTGGGCGTCGTTACAATCGGCAGCCATGACTATCATCGCCGCTGCCGACGGTTCGGCCCTTGGTAATCCGGGTCCGGCCGGCTGGTCCTGGTACATCGACGACGACACGTGGGCCGCGGGCGGGTGGAAGAAGAGCACGAACAACCGCGGCGAGTTGATGGCCGTGGCGGATTTGCTCGCGTCGACGTCGCACCGCGCCGATGAAGAACTTCGCATCCTGTGCGATTCGCAGTACGTGATCAACTCGGTGACCAAGTGGATGGCGGGGTGGAAGCGCAAGGGCTGGAAGAAGCGGGATGGAAAGCCCGTGCTCAACGTGGACATTCTGTCCGTCATCGATGAGCTGATGCAGGGCCGCGTCGTCCATTTCGAGTGGGTGAAGGGGCACGCCGGCCACGAGATGAACGAAGCCGCCGATGAGCGTGCGCGCGCCGCGGCGACGTCCTTCCAGGCCGGTGAGCCGGTCAACGAGGGTCCGGGGTTCCCGGGGGCCACGACGAGTGCGGAGCTGATCATGGCCGGCGGGCCTGCGGCCGCTTCCGGGAAGGAAGGGCGGGCCGCGTCCACGGAGTCGTCGTCACGCACGGCCCGCGGTGGCTCCGGCACGGGCGGTGCGGGCAAGGCCGCCTCGGATGCGGGGCAGGCCGGGCTTTTCGACGTCGCCGCCGACCCCGCCGAAGAGGCGATGACGGCGGTTCGCACCGCACAGGGGACGCTCGTGCGCGCGGCCGGAAGGGCCCGCGACGGCGACGAGGCTCGACTGGCCTTTTTGACCAAGCGCGCAGTGATCGTGCCGTCCGAGATGGACGCGGCGTTTCCGGCGGATTTCGCCTCGCAGCGGCCGGAGATCACGGTCGTCGGCGCCACCGGAGTGGCGGTGACGCGCGGCGGCGGGTGGACGGCGACGTCGACGTGGGACATCTCCGGCGACCCGGTGCTCGTGGCGCACCATCTTTCGGTCCACGCGTGAGGGGTGCGCGCGGCCGCGGCTGGTAGCCTGGGCCGTTGAACGCGGTGCCGGGGCATGGGCCCCTCTTCGCATGGTGAAGCGCCGCTTGATTCGTCAATGTTCGACTTTCATCCGCTTTCGCGCGGTGGATCGCCCCGACCGGGCGACGCCGTGGCGCGAAAGCGGCAATCGCGTGAGGAGCTTCCTGCAACATGGCCGAGAACGAAGGTTCGCGTCCCGACGGTGACCGCCGCGGAGGCCAGAGCGGCCGCCCCGGTGGTTTCCGCGGCGGCCGCGGCGGTGGCCGCCCGGGCGGGCGTGGTCAGGGAGGCCGGGGCCAGGGTGGTCGCGGCGGACGTCCGGGGCACGGCGGTCGGCGGTGGGACAACCGCGACGGCCGCGATGAGCGTCGCGACGATCGGGGCGGGCAGCGTCGCGATGACCGTCGCAACGACCGGGACAACCGCGACTACCGCGGCGAGCGCGGCGACCGCCGGGAGTGGCGCCGCGATGATCGCCGGGACGACCGCCAGGGGGAGCGTCGTGGCGGTGGCCCGCGCGGCGACCGTCGGGATGCCCGTCGCGGTGGCCCGGGTGGCCATGGCGGACAGGGCGGCCCGCGCCGCCGTTCCAACCGCGGCGGTCGTTTCCAGCCGGATCAGAAGCGTGCGCCGCGCACCGGCCCGCAGCGTCCGGGTTTCCGCGAGGAGCGCATCGTCGCGCGCCAGAACGAGCCGTCGATTCCCGATGACGTCAAGGCCGACGAGCTCGACCCGTCGGTGCGTCAGGATCTGAAGAGCCTGGCCAAGGACAACGCCGACACCGTCGCCCGCCACATGATCATGGCTGCGACGCTCATGGCCGATGACCCGAAGCTGGCGTTGCGCCATGCCCGCGCGGCGAAGGACCGGGCCGGTCGGGTCGGCGTCGTCCGCGAGACCAATGGCGTCGCCGCGTACCACGCCGGCGAGTGGAAGGAGGCGTTGGCGGAGCTGCGCGCCGCACGCCGCATTTCCGGTGGCGCGGGTCTGCTGGCGGTCATGGCCGACTGCGAGCGTGGCCTGGGCCGTCCGGAGAAGGCCATCGAGCTGAGCCGGACCGACGAGGTTCGTTTGCTTGACGACGACTCGCGCACCGAGTTGGCCATCGTGGTCGCCGGGGCGCGCCGTGACATGGGTGATCTGGATTCGGCGATCATCGAGCTCGAGGCGCAGAACCTGGATCCGAACCGCAAGGACTTCGAGGGCGCTCGCCTGTTCTACGCCTACGCCGATGCGTTGGCGGAGGCCGGCCGCACCGACGAGGCCCGCGAGTGGTTCAACCGTTCGGCCGAGCTCGACCCGGACGAGCTCCTCGACTCCCGCGAACGCGTGGCCGAGCTGTAGAACCGGGAAAGTGACCGACGCAGACCAGCACCGAACCCACCCAGAACCGAACCCACTTGGATTGGACCGAGGTTTTCCCATGAGCACCGAATTGCTTGCCGGACGTTACGACGCCGCCCTGCTCGATCTCGACGGCACGATCTACGAGGGCGGCCGCCCCGTCCCCGGAGCCCTCGAGGCGTTGACGGAGGCCGGACTGCCGATGCTGTTCGTCACGAACAACGCCTCGCGCTCCCCGGAAACCGTCGCCGAGCAGCTGCGTTCCCTCGGGTACGACTGCACCGGCGATGACGTCATGACCTCGGCGCAGGCCGCCATCGAAATGGCCGGGGGAATCATCCCGGAGGGTTCGAAGGTGCTGGTGCTGGGCGCGCAGTCGTTCCGCGACCTGGCGACCGAGGCCGGCTACGAGCTGGTCGACTCCGCCGACGACGAGCCGGCGGCGGTGTTCCAGGGGCACAACCCCGACACCAACTGGGCGATGTTGTCGGAGGCCGCGCTCGCCATCGCACGCGGCGCCACCTACCTGGCGTCGAACCTGGACACCACCCTGCCGATGGAGCGCGGCCTGTTGGTGGGCAACGGGTCGATGGTCGCGGCCGTGGTGTCGGCCACCGGCGTCGAGCCGCGCAGCGCGGGCAAGCCGCAGCCGCCGATGTTCCACCGTGGTGCGGCCCGCCTGGGGTCGCAGCGGCCGATCGTCATCGGCGACCGCCTGAACACCGACATCGCCGGCGGCAACGCCGCGGGCTACGACACCCTGATGACCGTCACCGGCATTTCCGGCCACCACGAAACGCTGTCGGCGATCCCGGAGGAACGGCCGACCGTCATCGGCGCCGACATGGGCGCCCTGGTCGCCCCGGCCGAGCACGCCGAACCGCGTCCGCAGGCCGGTTTCACCGCCGAGCGCGATCCGGAGGACCCGGGCGTCATCGTCATCGGCGGCGGCGACGCCTCGGATGCCCGTCTGGACAATCCCGCTCAGGCCGCGGTCGCCGCGCTGCTCACCGCCGCTTCGGTCGCCTGGTTCGACGTCGACGGTGCGCCGTCGACCGCTCCGGTCACCGGGGTGCGCACCACCTCGGATGCGGCCGCCGCTGCCGTCGCCGCGTGGCGGTGATGGAGGAGATGGCCGTTTCCGGACAGACCCCGAAGCCCGGCCCCGTGCCCGGCCCCGGCTCTTCGGGTCCCCGGCCGGGCCCCACGCCCAACGACGCCGCCGCCGCTCTGGCCGGCGGGGCGGTCGACCCGGACCGGCTTCGTCGTCACGTACGGGAAGCCCTCGACGCGCCCGCGCCGACCCCGGCCGACCGCGCCGCGCACCTGGACCGTGCGCACGCCCTGCTGCAGGAGGCGCTGGGCGGGGAAGGGGCGTCGCGTGGCTAAGGGATCGACCCCGAAACGCCGGCTGGACGCGGAGCTGGTGCGCCGCAAGATCGCGCGGTCGAGGGAGCATGCCGTCGAGCTGATCAAGGACGGGCGCGTCACGGTCAACGGAATGGCGGCGACGAAGCCGGCCACGGCGGTCACCGGGGACATTTCCATCCGGGTGAGCGAGGACGCCGACGACGCCAACTGGGCCTCGCGCGGCGCCCACAAGTTGCTCGGTGCGCTCGCCGCGTTCGAACCGGAGGGGCTGAGCTTGGCGGGGCGTCGCGTCATCGACGCCGGCGCGTCGACCGGAGGCTTCACCGACGTGTGCCTGCGCCGCGACGCCGCCGAAGTCATCGCCGTCGACGTCGGCTACGGGCAGCTGATCTGGAGGCTTCGCGACGACGCCCGCGTCACGGTCCTCGACCGGACGAACGTGCGTACCCTCACCGCGGACATGATCGGCGGTGCGGCCGACGTCATGGTCGGCGACCTGTCCTTCATTTCCCTGCGGTTGACGCTGCCGGCGCTGGTCGACAGCCTGGTCGACGGGGCGGACCTGCTGCCGATGGTCAAACCGCAGTTCGAGGTGGGCAAGGATCGCCTCGGCTCCGGCGGCGTGGTCCGCAGCCCGCAGCTGCGCAAGGAAGTCGTCGGCGACGTCGCCCGCTTCGGACGGACGCTGGGGCTGTCGGTGCGCGGCGTCGTCGCCAGCCCGCTGCCCGGCCCGTCCGGCAACGTGGAGTATTTCCTGTGGCTGGTCAAGGATGGTGGCGCATCCGACGTGGATGATGAAAAGCTGGATGAGATGATCGATCGCGCCGTGGAGGAGGGGCCCCGATGACGGAAAGGTCCGCGATGACGGAGGACCGGGACCGCCAGGTGCTGCTGGTGCCGCATTCGGGGCGCAGCTCCAACCTGGAGATGGCCGCCGAGGCGGCGGAGCTGCTCGACCGCGCCGGCATCGGCGTGCGCGTTTTGGCCGGCGATGACCCGGCGACGCTGCTGCGTCACCCGGTGCTGGGCCGGTACCCGCGGTTCGGACATTCGCCGCAGGCCGCGTCGGGGTGCGAGCTGGTGCTCGTGCTCGGCGGCGACGGCACCTTCCTGCGGGCGGCGGACATCGCCCATTCGATGGATCTGCCGGTGCTGGGCATCAACATGGGCCACGTCGGCTTCCTGGCCGAGTGGGAGCAGGAGTCGATGACCGAGGCGATTCAGCGGGTCATCGACCGCAGCTGGCGCGTCGAGGACCGGATGACGGTGACGGCGACGGTGCGCGACAACGATGGCCGGGTCATCGGCACGGGCTGGGCGCTCAACGAGGTCAGCATCGAAAACCTCAATCGCCGCGGCGTCCTCGACGTCGTGCTGGAGGTCGATCAGCGTCCGGTGAGCTCCTACGGCTGCGATGGCGTGCTCATTTCCACGCCGACGGGTTCGACGGCGTACGCCTTTTCCGCGGGCGGGCCGGTGCTGTGGCCTGAGCTCGACGCGATCCTGGTGGTGCCCAACAACGCCCACGCCCTGTTCGACCGGCCGATGGTGGTGTCGCCGCATTCGACGGTGGCGGTGGAGACGAATCCGCAGACCAGCGCCGCGCAGGCGGTGCTCGACGGGTTCCGGCCGATTCCGATGCCGGCGGGCAGCCGCATCGAAATCACCCGCGGCGAGCAGGCGGTGAAGTGGGTCCGCCTGGATTCGGCGCCGTTCACGGATCGGCTGGTGCACAAGTTCCGCCTGCCGGTGACGGGATGGCGGGGCCCGAGGCGGTGATTCGACGATGCTGACGGAGCTGACCATCCGCGACCTCGGCGTCATCCCCGAATCGACCGTGGAGTTCAGCCCGGGGCTGACGGTGCTCACGGGCGAGACGGGCGCGGGCAAGACCATGGTGGTCACGGGCCTGCGTCTGCTGTCGGGCGGCCGCGCCGACGCCGGTCGCGTGCGCACGGGGGCGGACAAGGCCGTCGTCGAGGGCAGGGTGTCCACGGCGGACCTCGCGGGTCCGCTTGCCGACGACGTCGACCGGATCCTCGACGATTGCGGGGGCGAAAGGGACGAAAACGACGAGATCCTGCTGGCGCGTCAGGTGTCGGCGAAGGGGCGTTCGCGCGCGTGGATCGGCGGCCGGGGCACCCCGGCGGCGTCGTTGGCCGACATCGCCGGTGCGGTGCTGGCCATTCACGGCCAGAACGACCAGCTGCGCTTGCTCGGCGGCGGGGAGCAGATCGCGGCCCTCGACCGGCTCGGCGGGGATCGGGTGGCGCCGCTGCTCGAGGCCTACCGCGAGGTGCGCGGCCAGTGGCGTGCGGCGGCGAAGGATTTGGAGGAGCGTACGTCGAAGCGCCGCGAAATGGCGATGCGCGCCGACCAGCTGACGTTCGCGCTGGAGGAAATCGACGCGGTCGACCCGGAGCCGGGCGAGGACGTGGAGCTGACCGAGACCATCCGCCGCATGCAGGATCTCGACGGTCTGCGCGAGGCGGCGACCGTGGCGTGGGCGGCCATCGACGGCCCCGGCGCCATCGGGGCGGCCGCCGGTGCCGGCGCCGACGGTGAAGAGGGCGCAGCCGATTTGCTGGGCCGGGCGCAGCACGCGTTGGCGGGCTCCGGCGATTCCGAGCTGACGGACCTGGCAGAGCGTCTCGGCGAGATCACCAGTGGCCTGACCGACGTCTCCGCGGGTCTGGGCACCTACCTGGAGTCGTTGCCGGAGGAGACCGAGTCGCTGGACGGACTGCTGGCCCGGCAGGCGGAAATCCGGAACCTGACCCGCAAGTACGCCCCGGACATCGACGGCGTGCTGGCCTGGCGGGACAAGGCGCGGCGCAAGCTCGGCACGCTCGACGTCTCCGGCGAGGCGCTGGACAAACTCGCCGCCGACGTCGCCGCCCTGGAGAAGAAGGTCCGCGCGGCCGCGAAGAAGCTGACGACGATCCGCACGACGCTGGCCGCCGAGTTGGGCGAGCGGGTCACCGCGGAACTCAAGGGCCTGGCCATGCCGATGACGTCCCTGGTCGTGGAGGTCTCCGAGGCCGGTTCCTTCGGCCCCTCCGGCGCCGACGACGTGTCCTTCCTGCTGTCGGCGCACAAGGGGGCCGAACCCCGCCCGCTGGCCGGCAGCGCCTCCGGCGGCGAACTTTCCCGCGTCATGCTTGCCCTGGAAGTCGTCCTCGCCGAGGGCGACGGCGGCCGCACCCTGGTCTTCGACGAAGTCGACGCCGGCGTCGGCGGACGAGCCGCGGTGGAAATCGGCCGTCGCCTGGCGCGGTTGGCCGAACGCAACCAGGTCATCGTCGTCACGCACTTGCCGCAGGTCGCGGCCTACGCCGACACTCACCTGCACGTGGCCAAGGACGTCGCCGAGGACGGAGTCGTGTCCGGGGTCGCCGCCCTGGACCGGGAGCGGCGCGTCGAGGAACTCGCCCGGATGATGGCCGGCCTCGACGGCACCGAGTCCGGCCGCGCCCACGCCACCGATCTGCTGGAGAAGGCCCAGAGCGACAAGAAGACCCGGTAGGCCGCACCCCTACGGAGGTCGACTGCACCTCGTTGCGGCGCGCCTCCACCGAACGCGGCCCACCCGGCGGCACACTGTGGCCCATGAGTCTGTTCTCGAAGAAGACCGCCGACGAACCGGGCATCACCGGCACCGTCCGCGATTGCCTGCGCTCCGACCGCGCGCTGAACAAGCTCGCCGACGGCGACATCATCGTCATCGACGCGCCCGACATCACTCGGGTCCTCGCCCAGCGGATCATCGACTCCAAGGCGAAGGCCGTCCTCAACACCGGTGCGTTCACCACCGGCGCCGTGCCCAACTTCGGACCGCAGATGCTTCTCGACGCCGACGTGGTCCTCGTCGAAAACGTCGAACTGGCGGAGTCGTCGAAGCTGCGCGACGGCAAGCCCCACCGCCTGTACGAGGGCAAGCTGTACCTCGGCGACCGGCGCGTGGCGGCCGGCGACGAGGTCACGATGGACAAGATCTCCTCCGACTTCGACGAGGCCCGGACGGGCATGGTCGACCGTCTCGAGGCGTTTTCCGGCAACTTCGTCGAGTTCGCCGCCACCGAGGCCCCGCTGTACGTCGACGGCCTGGGCATCCCGGAGGTCGAGACGAAGCTCGACGGCCGCAAGGTGCTCATCGTCAGCGGCGGCGAGGGCCACGAACGGACTCTGAAGAACCTGAAGGGCTTCATCGGCGAGTTCGACCCGGTGCTCATCGGCGTCGACGCCGGCGCGGACACGCTGGTGGCGCAGGGGTACGAGCCGGACCTCATCATCGGCGACCCGGCGGGAATCGAGGCGGACACGCTGCGTTCGGGCGCCCGCGTCATCCTCCCGGCCGACCCCGACGGCCACGCCCACGGCCTGGAGCACATCCAGGACCTGGGCATCGGCGCGATGACCTTCCCGGCGCTGTCGGATTCTGCCACCGACCTGGCGCTGGTGCTGGCCGACCACCACGGCGCGTCGATGATCGTCACCGCCGGTTCGTCGCTGGACCAGGGTGACGTCTACGCCGGGGCCGATCAGCAGTCGCTGCCGTCGGCCCTGCTCAGCCGTCTGAAGGCGGGCGACAAGCTGGTCAACGGCGACGTCGTCGCGGACCTGTACCGCGTCGAGGGCGGTGGCCTGCGCATCATGTGGGCTCTGCTGGCGATCATCGTGGCGCTGGCGGTCATCATCGCCATCGCGGGCACCGCCGGCGACGGGTCGGTGAGCGAGAACCTCATCGACACGTGGAATTCCATCGCCCTGTGGTTCCAGGGCCTGTTCAAGTAGGTCGGGAGTAGACGATGGCGAAGAAGCGGTCGGGTGCGTGGAGCGTCGGCGTCGCGGGGGCGGCGCTGGGCGTTGCGGCGGGGTCGGCGCTGGGCGCCTACGTGCTGGCGCCGGAGGGCGGCATCGAGTGGGGCGGCGGGCAGGCCGCCGAGGAACGCGACGCCGCCATCGTCGAACGTGACGCCGCGAACGTCCGCGCCGATGCGGCCAACGCCGTCGTCGAGGATGTCGCCGCCCGGGTCGTCGACGGTTCGCTTTCCGACGTCCCCGTGTTGCTGGTGACCACCCCGGACGCGGATGAGGCGGCGGTGGATTCGCTGGAGGCGCTGCTCGGGGATGCGGGTGCGCCGGAGGTGACGCGGATGGGCGTGACGTCGAAGTTCCTGTCCGCCGAGGGCGCCGATGAGCTCAAGGACGTCGCCACCAGCGCGTTGCCGGCGGGGACGACGCTCGACGTCGATCGCCGTGACCCTGGTTTCCAGGCCGGGCAGGCGCTGTCGCCGGTGTTGCTGCTCGGCGAGGACGCCGGCGAGCGTGCCAGCGTCGCCGACCGTCGTCTGCTGTTGGGGTCGCTGCGTGACGCGGGCTTCATCGAGTACGAGGACGGGACGATGCGTCCGACCGCGGCGATCGTCGTCGTGACCGGGGCGGGCACCGGCGAAGGGGAGGATGCGGCCGCGGGATCGCGCATCCTCGCCGATTTCGCCGAGGCGCTGTCGGCCGACGGCACGGTCGTCGTCGCCGGGGATCCCGAGGCAGCCCGCGACGGTGGCGTCATCGAAGTGTTGGAGTCGTCCGACGCCGCCGGTTCGGTGGCCACCCAGCCCGCCATCGGCGACGCCGCCGGCCGCGTGGGCGTGGTGCGCGCGATCGTCGAGCGCAAGGGCGCCGGTGCCGCCTCGGCCGGGGAAGCACCCGCCGGGGAGCCCGCGGAAGCGCCCGCCGACCAGCCCGCGGAAGAGCCTGCGGAAGAGCCTGCGGAAAACACCGAGCCGGAGTAGGCAAGTAGTCATGACATCCACGGCCGATTCTCCTTCCGGGGCCCGGGCGGCGTCGTCCGCCGGTTCCCATTCCTTCGACGTCGTCGATTCCGAGATCCTCGTAGAGGCGCCGATCCTCGCGTTGCGACGGGATCAGGTGCGCATGCCGGGCGGCCGCGTCGCGGCCCGCGAGATCGTGGAGCATTTCGGCGCGGTGGCCGTCGTCGCGCGCGACGGCGCCGGCCGCATTTGCCTGCTGCAGCAGTGGCGGCAGTCGGCGGGGGAACGCCTGGTGGAATTGCCGGCGGGCATTCTCGACGTCGCCGGGGAGGATCCGCTCGTCGCCGCCCGCCGAGAGCTGGCGGAAGAGGCGGGCGTGGCCGCCGAGCGGTGGTCGCTGCTGACCGACATCTACACCTCGCCGGGGTTCGCGGAGGAGTCCGTGCGGGTGTACCTCGCCGAGGGGCTGTCCAGCGTCGACCGCCCGGCACCGGAAGACGAGGAAGCCGACATGACGGAGTCCTGGGTCGACCTGGCGGAGGCGGCGGATATGGTCCTGCGCGGCGAGGTCACCAACTCCATCGCCGTCGCCGGCATTTTGGCCGCCCACGTGACTTTGTCGGAGGGGAGGGACCGTCGTGAAGCCGACGTGCCGTTTACGATCCGCCCCACCCGGCTCGCGGAGCGACGGGCCGAGGCGCTCGGCCCGGACGCGGACCTGAAGCAGGTGCCGCAGCGGGAATCGGAGCAGGGTGCGGATGCCGACGGCCGACGCTGAGATGGCCGGCCCGGCGCGCCGGGTGGCCGAGGCGTTTTTCGATCATCTGGCCGTCGAACGCGGCGTGTCGGCGAACACGCTCGGCGCGTACCGGCGGGACCTGGCCAAGTACTTGGACTTCCTCGATGGGCTGGGCCGCAGTGATTTGCGGGCGGTGACGGAGACCGACGTCGGGGCTTTCGTGGCGCACCTGTCGCGCGGCGACGCCGATGCGGGGCAGGCGCCGATGGCGGCGTCGTCGGTGTCGCGGGCGCTGTCGGCGGTGCGCGGGCTGCACAAGTTCGCGCTCGGCGAGGGCGAGGTCGACGTCGACGTGGCCGCGGCCGTGGCGCCACCGAAGCGTGGCAGCGCCCTGCCCAAGGCCTTGAGCGTGGCCGAGGTCACCGGGTTGATCGAGGCGATCCCCGTCGGGGAGGCCGCCGAGATCGCCGACGTCCGCGACCGGGCCTTGGTCGAGCTTCTGTATTCGACCGGTGCGCGGGTGAGCGAGGTGACGGGACTCGACGTCGACGACCTCGACCGGGAGGAACGGCTGGTGCTGCTGCGCGGCAAGGGCGGCAAGGAGCGCATCGTGCCGGTCGGAGGGCCCGCCATCGAAGCCGTCGACGCGTGGCTGGTGCGCGGGCGGCCGGGGTGGGCGCGGGCGAATTCGGGGCCGGCGTTGCTGATCAACTCGCTGGGGCGTCGGATGTCGCGGCAGTCGGCGGCGAACATCCTGGCGTCGGTCGCCGAGCGCGCCGGGTTGGCCGGGCGGGTGTCGCCGCATACGTTGCGGCACAGTTTCGCCACGCACCTGTTGGAGGGCGGCGTCGACGTGCGTTCCGTGCAGGAGTTGCTGGGGCACGCGTCGGTGACCACGACGCAGATCTACACGATGGTCACCGCGGATAATCTCCGCAGGGTTTGGGCGGGTGCTCACCCGCGGGCGCGGTGAGCGCCGGTACAGTGGTCGCGAGGGGAGCGTGTGCTCCCGGCGTTGGTCGGTGGTTACACCGATCTCCGTAGGTCAAGGAAGAGGGGTTGACGGTGGCTGAGTCGGGCTTGTTCGACGACGATGGCATGCGGGTGGGCCTCACCGGCCGTCCGCTGCGTGAGCTGCCGGAGCCGAAGCCGCTGGAGTCCCACGGGCCGGCGACGATTCTGGCGATGTGCAACCAGAAGGGCGGCGTCGGCAAGACGACGTCGACCATCAACATGGGTGCCGCGCTGGCGGAGTTCGGCCGCAGGGTGCTGCTCGTCGACCTGGACCCCCAGGGCGCGTTGTCGGCCGGTCTGGGCATCCCGCACGAGGATCTGGATCTGACGGTCTACAACCTGCTCATCGACTCGGATGCCGACGTCCGCGACGCCATCCACCACACGTCGGTGCCGGGCCTGGATCTGGTGCCGGCGAACATCGACCTGTCGGCCGCGGAGATTCAGCTGGTCAACGAGGTCGGCCGCGAACAGGCATTGGGCCGTGCGCTGCGTCCGGTGCGCCGCGACTACGACTTCATCATCGTCGACTGCCAGCCGTCGCTGGGACTGCTGACGGTCAATGCGCTCACCGTCGCGCAGGGCGTGATCATTCCGATGGAGTGCGAGTACTTCTCGTTGCGCGGTCTGGCGCTGCTGACCGACACGGTGGAAAAGGTCCGCGATCGCCTGAATTTCGATCTCGAGGTGCTGGGCATTCTGGTGACCATGTTCGATCGCCGCACGCTGCATGCGCGTGAGGTGATGGAGCGGCTCATCGAGGTCTTCGGCGACACCGTCTTCGACACGGTGATCACCCGGACGGTGCGGTTCCCGGAGACGTCCGTGGCCGGTGAGCCGATCACGCAGTGGGCCCCGAAGTCCCCGGGCGCCGAGCAGTACCGCAATTTGGCGCGCGAGGTCATCGAGCGCACCGGCGGGTAAGGGGCGCCTTTGCTTTCCGACGAGCCGACGTCCGGGCCGGGCGCCCCGGGGGTCGCGGGCGCCGTGGCGGATGACGTGGCGGGCGCCGAGGTGCTTCCGGGTGGTGGGGTCCAGGAGGAGCTCACCGGGTTCCGGGTGGCGCTGGCCAACTTCACCGGGCCGTTCGATTTGCTGCTGCAGTTGATCGGCAGCAAGAAGATGGACGTCACCGAGGTGGCGTTGGCGGCGGTGACCGACGAGTTCATCGCGTACACGCGCAGCCTCGATGCGGTCGGCGATCTCGACGAGATCACCGAGTTCCTCGTCGTGGCGGCGACGCTTCTGGATTTGAAGACCGCCCGTCTGCTGCCGCGCGGCGACGTCGACGATGAGGAGGACCTGGCGCTGCTCGAGGCCCGCGACCTGCTGTTCGCGCGTCTGCTGCAGTACCGGGCGTACAGCCGCGTGGCGGATCTTTTCGCCGACTGGGCGCGCGTCGCGCCGCACCGGTACCCGCGTGCCACGGGACCGGACCCGGGGTTCGAGGGGCTGCTGCCGCCGGTGGAGATCGACATGGATGCCCGGCAGTTCGCGGAGTTCGCCGCCGTCGTCATGCGTCCGAAGCCGCCGGAGGAGGTCGGCATCGGCCACATCCACCAGGTCGCGGTGTCCGTCCCGGAGCAGGCCGGGCGGATCCTCGATGCGCTGCGGCTGGCCGGCGAGGGCACGTGGCTGACGTTTTCGCAGCTGACGTCGGAATGCCGGGTGTCGATGGAGGTCGTCGGCAGGTTCCTGGCGTTGCTGGAGCTCTACCGGGCCAAGGCCATCGAGACCGAGCAGGAGGAGGCGCTGGGGGAGATCAACGTCGCCTGGACCGGTCTCGACGTCGACCCGGCCGTCGTGGCGGCGGCGAACTGGGAGTAGGGCGGCTTTTGGCCCGTCACCCTCCGACCGGACGGTCCCTCAGACCAGGCGATCCCTCACCAGCGCGATCACCCGGTCGTTGTACGGGAGCCCGTAGTGCTCCGTGGTGTCCCCGGGTGCGAGATCCTGCAATATGAGGTTTTCGACCCCGGGTTCGTCGATCAACGCGTTGCCGAAGGGAACCACGCATTCATCGAACCGCGTGGCGATTGCCGTGTACTTCACGCCGGGCCTGGTGAGGCCGTCGGCGGTGAGCGCGTTCATGAATTCGGAGTTGCTTTCCTGCTGCATCGTCGCCGTCGCATTGAACGGGGCGGCCAGGGCATCGAAGTGCGGGCTGGCCTGGGGATAACGTGCGAAAATCAGGGCCTCTCCGCCCAGCCACGTCCCTTGGTGAGCGCCCGCGAACGACACGAGCCGATTGACCTTCCGGTCTCCGCCGAGATTCTGGATGTAGTAATTCGGCAATGGGCCCCGCCCTGCGAATGCCCGACGAGGTCGACGCTTTCGGCGCCGGTTGCCCCGAGAATCCGGTCGACCACCCGGGAAAGGGTGAGCGCACTGGAACGGATGTCGCCGGCGAAGGCCGCCCACTCGACGGGACGGCCGTTCACCACCAGCGGGTTGTCGTTGAACGTGAACACGCAGAGGTCGTCGTTCGCCAGACTCGGCGCCAACTTCGACCAGGTGGCGTAGGCGTCCTCCATCGTGCTGGGGACCAGCAGCACGGGCCGCTGCCCTTGTGCCGGGCGGCAATGCAGGTCATTGGTGTTCCTCGGTCGGCTGCCCGGGTGCTGGACCGTGAAACCGAGCGCCTCGGCGTAGGTGCCGGCGACGGGCCCCTCGGCCCCCGCCGGCAGCCCGTCGTCCGAAGGCGTGGACGGCACGTGCGAGGTGGCCGGGCCCGGGGCGGGGGGAGAGGATTCCCGGGCATGCACGGCGGGAGCGGCGGTCACCATGGCCAGCGAACACGCCAGCACCGTCGCCGACATCGCCAGCGCCCCGCGGAAGGCCGCCGGCGAGCGGTTCATGGTTCCGTCACCTCCGGGCATGAACCGGTTCCGCATCGTCCGCGTCGGCCGGGGCGCCATCCCCGATCCGATCGCGGTTGCGGATGGCGGCGAAGCAGATGACGGCGCATACCGCGGCGAACCCCGCGGCCATGAGCAGGACGACCGAGAGACCGCCCGTGAACATGTCGATGGCGTCCTGCAGCTGGGCGCCGTCGAGCACCTTCGCCAGGATGTCGAGGCGCCCCTCGGATGCGGCCTCGCGAACCTGCTCGGGTGCCCAATCGAGCTTGTCGACGTGGGAGGAAAGGACCGCGCCGAAGATGGCGACGCCGACGGCGGTGCCAAGCGGGAATGCCGTGTTGGTGGCGCCTGTGGCGGCACCGGAACGGTCGGCCGGGGCAACCGCGAGCGCGAGGTTCATCATGTGCGGCATGGCCACGCCGGCGCCGATTCCGATCACCAGCAGCGGGAAGATCGAGGTCTTCCAGGTGAGGCTCGGGTCCATGATCAGGCCCAGCCACAGCAGCCCGACGCCCGTGATGACCATGGCCGCACCCGTCACGAGATTGAGCTTGCCGGTCTTCTCCAAGGCGGAGGACGGAGCGGCCACCACGACCATCGGCAGGGCGAGGGCGAGCAAGACGAGGCCCACTTGAATGGCGGTGCGGCCCTGCACGCCGGAAAGCCAGAACACCAGGTAGGGCAGAACGCCGAAGGTCACGAGCCGCGCGGTGAACGAAAGGATCATCGCGGCGGTGAACGAGGGCACCTTGAACAGCCGCAGATCAAGCAGCGCGTCGTCGCCGAGGCGCAACTGGAGGATGACGAAGGCCGCGAGCAGCGCGACCGCGGCAATGGCCGCGATGATGACCGTGGCGGACGCCCAGCCGTCCTTCGGGCCGGATACGAGCGCGTAGTTCAGGGCGAACAGCCCCATGGCGACGAGAACGGTGGACGACCACGAGACTTTCGCGGGGTTGCGGGGCGTGTCGGGGGAGTGACGGCCGATGAGCACCATGGCGACGATGGCGATGAGGCTCACGGGCAGGTTGATGGCGAAGATCCAGCGCCAACCGCCACCGCCGACGACGAGGCCCCCGAACAGGGGGCCCAGGGCTGCGGCGCCGGCACCGGCGGCCATGAATGCGCCCACGGCACGGGCGCGGCCGGCCTCGTCGCCCACGTGGGCGTCGGCGATGATCGGCATGCAGGTGGCGAAGACCATGGTGGCGCCGATCGCCTGGACGACGCGACCGAAGATCAGCCAGTCGGTGGTGGGCGCGGCCGCGCAAAGCAACGAAGCGAGGCCGAAGATGACGTGCCCTGCGATGAAGAGGCGGTGACGGGGCATGTGGTCGGACAATGCCCCGACCCCCAGCAGGAGCGCGGCGAAGACGAGGACGTAGCCGTTGACGATCCACTGCGCATCCGAGAGGTTGGCCGATAGGTCTCCGGTGATGGCGGGCAGCGCAATGGTGACGACGGTCATGTCCAGCGTCATTATGGCGGCCGATAGTGCCACTACGGCCGTGATCCATCTGGAGCTCATGAACTTCCTTCCCGGGATGGTCGTATTGATGGGGAACGCAATGAAAATTGAAACGCGGAGTGGGGCGGAGTTCGCCCCTGCGAATTGTTGGTTGGCTTTCCGGATGGTGGGCGCTTTCGCGAATCCGGGTGTTGCGCCTGTGTGGAATATAGGCTAGCCTCCCCTTATTATGTAAGCAAGGGGTATTGGCCGTAATGAAAACGAGTCGCAGCAAGACTGCATGAGCGTGGCGACGAACGGGCGGGAATCTGAAGGCGGGGAGGGGATGATCGCAAGCGGTGCCGAGACGCCCGTTGAGGGGGAGGGTGGTGTGCCGGAACTTCGCGACGTGCGGGATCTGACTCCCATACAGGTCTCCTACCTCCGGGGACGTGAGCCCGGACAGCCCTATGGGGGTGTCGATTGTCTGGCGCTGTTCGAGTTCCGTCGAGAGTTGGGCGAGGGGCGGCCGGGTACCGCGAAGTCGTGTCCGCTCGATCCGGAGGCGCTGCGGCGGGCGGTTGCTTCGTTGAAGCGGCATCCCGTGATGCGGCCCGTCATCGTCGACGGGTCTCATTGGAGTTCCCGTTCGAATGGCGATGATTCGCTTCCGTTGACGATATCCATCGATGATCGGCCAAATGTGGATGGTTTGGCGGAAAATGGCCGCAATGCTGCGGTGAACATCGATAACATTTGCAGCGAAAAGCGTTCCGAGATCTTGCTGAGGCAAGCTGATTACGCAACGGGGGAGCTCGGCTGGATCGACATCGGATATGTCGGAACCTGCGAAGTAATTCACATTGCGATATCCCTCGTGGCCGCCGATCTGGGTGGGGTGGGTGTGATCGTCAACGACCTCGCCGCCGCGTATGCCGCGTACGCCGGAGCCGGGCGAATCACCGCCGACGAAGACCTCGCCCCGGATTGGCTGACCTTCGGCGCCATCGCGGAACGGGAACGCGAATACGAGCGAGACCGTGCGAAGAACGCGAAAAACGCGAAGAACGCGAGGAATGCGACGAAGACTGACGGCGACGCACTCGACACGACCGTCGCCGATGCGCTGCCGCTGCCGCCGGCGTTGCCCGCCCCGGGCAATGACGGTGGGGCAGATGGCGTCGGCCGGAGCGTCACCCGCCACTCCGGCGCACTCGGCATCCCGCAATGGGAACGGCTCGGTCGCATCGCGGAAGCTGCGGGGGCCAGTCGACCGGGATTGCTCCTCGCCATATACCGGCATGCACTCGGTTTGTGGGATCCTGCCGAACGCCTTTCGATCGTCATGCCTGGGATGGACAAGAGAGCCACCCCGGATGACGTCCTCGACCGTACGAGGGCCTGGATCACCCGCTGCGCGACGTCACCGGGCATCACCTTGGGCGAAGCGGCCCGTGGCGCAACGGAGGAAATTCGTCGTCGCATCCGCGCCGGCCTCGACTTGGACGACGAACTGCGGCAGGCGCGGAGCAGGGGAGATGACCACCCGGGGATACCCCCGGTCGTACTCACCTGCGGCAGTGAAGAGGTTCTGCTGTCGCCCGAAGTCGGCGATGTATTCGGGCACCTCGCCCACACCGGGTCCGTGACTCCGCAGGTCCTATGCGACCTCCAGGTCCTTCGGCTGACCGCCGACGAAGTCCGGGTCGCCCTCGATGTCCGGGACGGCGCATACGCCGGCACCGTCGGCGAGGAGCTGTTTTCGGCGTTCTTCGGGGCACTGCGCTCGCTCGCCGAAGCGGCACCCGACACCGACGCCGCCGCCCTCGCTGCGCTGCCCCTCGACGACGTCATCCGGGTGGCGGGGGACACCGCCGCACGCCGTCGGGCCCTCAACGGCACTGCGGCCGCACCCGATGCTCTGCTCCACGCTCCTTTCCTCGAACGAGTCGAGCAGGCTCCCGACGCCACCGCGGTCATCGATCCCGGAAACGGTGACCCCCTCACCTACGCCGAGTTGCACCGGGCGGCCCTGGCGCTGGCCGATGAACTCGCCGACACCGTCCAACCGGGTGATTTCGTGGGAATCCGGCTGCCCAAGGGCCGCGATCAGATCACCGCCGTGCTCGCCGTTCTGTACCTCGGGGCGGCGTACCTTCCGATCAGCGCGCACGCCCCGCTGGCAGCAGCGTCCCCATACGCGCGACGGGCGGCTCACGGACCCGCTCGGCGACGTCGCCCGGGAATGGGGCTCCTCCGATCGGGTGCCGGAAGCCGAGACGTGGGGTGCCGTCGTCGACGCCGTTTGGCCGGAGGCCGTGCGGTCTGCGGCGGCCATACTCACCGGCGACGGTGCCCGGGCACGCGACATGCTGGAACACAACCGTCGCTGCTTGTGCGTGCTGCGCTGGTGGCAAGACGTTTCCGCTCAACTGCCGGCGCCGGAACGGATCGACTCGCGGGATTCCGCGCACATCGATCCGCCGGAGGTGAAGTCGTGAACGGAACGATGGTTCCCTTGCCCGGCTCGGGTGCGGCTGCGGATCTTCCGTCGGTTCTGGTGTTCCCCCACGCGGGTGGCAGCCCGCGCCAGTACGCGAAGTGGGCCCGGGTTTTCTCCGGTGCCGGCGCGCCGGTGGCCGGGTTGGGCGTGACCTACCCGGGCCGCGACCGCCGCATCGGCGCCGCGCATCCGCGCACGATCCAGTGCCTGGCCGGCGAAGTCGCCGACGCCATCGAGGACATGGGCACGATGCCCGCGGTGTTGGCGGGGCACTCCCTCGGTGCAACGGTGGCGGTGGAGACTCTCCGGGAAATTCACCGTCGGCATCCCGGTGAGCGCTTGCCCGTCCTGGTCGCCAGCGGGCAAGCGGCGCCGGAACACGCCGGCGGCGGGTGCCTGCACGAATCCGATGATGCGGTCCTGCTCGATGAACTCAGCCGCCTCGACGATGCGACCGCCCAGGTCATGGAGGATCCGGAAATGTCGGCGCTGCTGCTGCCGGTCATCAAAGAGGACTACCGGTTGATCGAAACCTACGTGGCGTCGCCGCCCCCGGTGGTAGTCATGAAAACGACAATCATTACCGTTAGGGGCGTTTCGGATGACGACCTCCCCAAGGCGGCGATGAGAGGTTGGCAGGCGTGGGCATCCCGGGTCATCGGGCCCGTCGCCGTGCCCGGCGATCACTTCCACCACCTCAAGCACAAGGACCTGGCCGTGCTCTGCCGGATGATCGCGCTGGCGTCATCGCGCACGGTGCGGCACCGATCCGTCGGCGAAAAGAACGTCGACGACAAGACTCGAAACGATGAACGACAGATGAAGGAGGTTCTTCCATGAGCACGCCTGAAGCGGCGACGGCCGAGCGGGTGCAGGAGGAGCAGAGAACCGGGCAGAGGGAAGACACGGCATCGGCGGGTGCGGTCACCCTGCGCACCATCGAACCGGTTCTGCCATGGATCGTGGTGGCGGTGGTGCTGCAGATTCTCGGCTCGGTGCTGTCCGCGGTCCAGTTCCTCGCGCTGGCGGAGCTCGCGGTCAGGCTGGTGAGCGGCGGTGCGGACTGGGATGCCTCGAAGGGACCGCTTTTCCTGTTCCTCATCGCGTTGGGGTCGTCGATCACACTCGGAGCGGTCGCCCTGTTGATTTCCCACATCGCGGACGTCGACCTGCAGGCGCGTCTGCGCCTCGGGTTGGCGGCGAAGCTGGCGCGGCTGCCCCTCGGCTGGTTCGACGAGCGATCATCGGGCCGCGTCCGCCAGCTGATCCAAAATGACGTGGACTCGCTGCATCAGCTCGTCGCGCACACCATCGTCGAGCTCGTCGCGGGCGTGTGCACTCCTTTGGCGAGCCTGGTGGTGTGTTTCATCCTGGACTGGCGCCTGGGCCTGGTGGCGGTGGTTCCCGCGGTGCTGTACGCCGTCGCCTACGCCGCACTGGCGCCCCGGTCGAACGCCCAGGTGATGGACAGGATCCATGAAGGGCTCGCCGGGGTGTCGGAGACCATCGTCGAATACGTCAACGGCATCGCCGTTTTGAAGATCTTCGGCGAGGCGGGACAGGGGTCGCGCCGGTTCACCGAAAAATCCGAGAGTTTCCTCCGCGAGTTCGCCGACATGATCCGCCCGCAGATGCGCGCCCATTCGGTTGCGGTGGTCTTCCTGTCCGCCGCGACGGCCGGCGTCATCGAGGTCGCCTTCGGCCTGTGGTTCGTCCACGCCGGGTGGAGCCGACCCTCCGATCTGCTGGTCGTGACTATCATCGCGATGCTGTTGCCCGCGGCCATGCAGCCGGTGGCGGCGAGCAACCGTGCGCTCGAGCAGGCGATGGACGCGGCCCGCCGCATCTGCGAGATACTCGACGCCGACGAGTTGCCGGCCGCCGACGTCCCCGTCCGGCCGGACGGCAATGCGGTGGAGTTCGCGGATGTCACGTTCGCCTATCATCCCGGCAACCCGGCCGTCGTTGGGGTGACTGCCACCATCCCCGCCGGCGGCGTCACCGCGCTGGTGGGCCCATCCGGTTCCGGCAAATCCACGGTGGCCGCGCTGGCCGCCCGTTTCCGCGACCCCGACTCCGGCACCGTGCGCATCGGCGGAGTGGACGTGCGCGACATCGATCCGGAAGTGATGCGCCGGACCGTGGGGACGGTGTTCCAGGATCCGCAGCTGCTGTCGATCAGCATCGCGGACAACATCCGCCTCGCCGTCCCCGACGCGACCGACGACCAGGTCCGCGATGCCGCCCGTGCCGCCAACATCCACGACCGCATCGAGGAGCTGCCGCGCGGCTACGACTCGGTGGTCGGGCAGGACGCGCGTCTTTCCGGCGGCGAGGCGCAGCGTGTGGCGATCGCCCGCACCCTGCTCGCCGATACCCCGGTGCTGGTGCTCGACGAGGCGACGTCGGCGACCGACCCCGAATCGGAGGCCGCCGTGCAGGAGGGGCTGAACCGGCTCACCGCCGGGCGCGCTGTCCTGGTCATCGCCCATCGGCTGACGACCGTCAAGGATGCGGACCGCATTCTGGTCATGGACGGCGGGCGGCTGGTCGAGCAGGGCACCCACGATGAACTTCTTACCGAAGACGGGCTCTACGCCCGCATGTGGAAGGACATGGAATGATACGCGCACTTATTGCCTTGTCCGGGGGCGCGGACCGGATCCTCCTCATCCGTTCGGTGATCTGGGGGCTGCTGTCCGGCATCGCCCAGGGCGTCACCGTCCTGTGCATCATCCCGGTGCTCACCGCGGTGTTCCGCGGCGACTGGTCGGACGCGGTGCGGGCTCTGATCGTCCTCGCCGTCGTGTGGCTGATCCATGCGGTGCTCGTCGGCGTGGCCACCTGGTCCGGGGTCGCCGGATCCCTCGGGATCATCCGGTCGATGCACCGGGGTCTCGGCGGCCGTCTGGTGCACCTGCCGCTGAGCTGGTTCAGCCCCGAGGCGCAGGGCCGCGCCTCGCACACCGCCGTGCGCGGGACCATGTTCGTGGCGACGGCGGCGATGGATGTCCTGGTGCCGTTGGTGGGCCATATCGCCATGCCGGCGACCATTGCGATCCTCACCCTGTTCATCGACTGGCGGATCGGCCTCGCGATGACCCTCTCCGCCCCCGTTCTGTGGTTGACGTCGGGGTTGGCGTCAAAGTGGGAATCGGCCGGGGAAGAGCGAGTGCGCGGGGTGCGCACCGATACCGACCTGCAGCTACTGGAGTTTGCGAGCAGGCAGCAGGTGCTGCGCGCCGCGGGCATCGCCGACGACTATCCGCCGCTGACGCGAGCCGTCGAAAAGCAGCGGGCCGCCGGTCGCAGCGCCCTGTGGCTGTCCCTGGGAGGAATGGTGCTTCAGGGGTTCGTCATCCAGACGGTGCTGGGCTGCGTCGCGGCGCTGGCGGTGTGGACCGCCGCGGGCGGTTCCGATCCCGTTCGCGCGGTGGTTCTCGTCGGCCTGGTCACCCTGGCGGCCGGTCCGTTGCGGATCGTGTCGTCGCTGCAGACCGCGCTGCACCAGTCCGAGGCCGAGATCGACGATGTGCGCGAGCTGTTGGAGACCCCGACCATGCCGGAGCCGGCTCAGCCGACCGCGTTCCCGCCGACCGCCGACATCGAGTTCGACGACGTCACCTTCGGCTACGGGACCGGCGACGACGCCCCCCTCGTCCTCGACGGCGTCAGCGCCCGCATCGGGGACCGCTCCTCCACGGCACTGGTGGGGGCATCGGGTTCGGGCAAGACGACGCTCATGCGCCTCATCGCGCGCCTGTGGGACGTCGACGGGGGAGCGGTGCGCATCGGTGGGGTCGATGTGCGCGATATGGCCACCGAAGATCTCTACCGGCACGTTTCCATGATTTTCCAGGACGTGTACCTCTTCGACGACACCCTGTGGGCCAACATCGCGCTGGGGAGGGAAGATGCCTCCCGTGACGAGATCCTCGACGCCGCCCGCCGCGCGCACGTCACCGAGATCGCCGACCGGTTGCCCGATGGCTGGCGGACGCGCGTCGGGGAGGGCGGCCAGCTGCTCTCCGGCGGTGAGCGTCAGCGCGTGTCCATTGCCCGCGCGCTTCTGCGGCGGGCGCCGTTGGTGCTGTGCGACGAACCGAGCAGCGCCCTGGACCCGTCGACCCGCCGTGCCGTCACCGCTGCCCTGGACGATTTGTCCCGTGACGCGACCGTCGTGGTGATCGCCCACCAGCTGGAGACGATCCGCGGCGCCGACCGCATTCTTCTGCTTGCCGACGGCCGCATCGCCGCGTCGGGCACCCACGATGAATTGGCGGCGTCGGATGAGCGCTACCGGCGGTTTTGGTCGCTGCGCGAGGATGCCGGCCACTGGAACATCGGCGTGGAAAGGCAAGGCTAAGCATAACTATAGTCAAGTAGTTAAGATTCCAAGGAACCACCTATGCCAAAAGAAGCAACGGACTCAAGGAGTGCAATGTCAACGAAAAACGACGTCAATCGGGAATCGGCGAAGGGAGCGTCTACGGGCAGCGAACTCGTCGCCGTCGGCGTATTCACCGTGATCATCGCGGTCATCAATTTCCTGTGCAACGTCATCGGCGTATTCGGGCCGCAGATCCAGCCGTTCGGCGCCGTGCTCGCCGTCATCATCATCGGCATCCCCTTCGCCCTGTTCATCCGGCGAATCAATCACTTCGGCCTGGTGACCGTCATGGCCACGCTGTTGGCGCTGATCTTCACCCTCTTCGGCCACACCTGGTGTCGGTGCTGTTCGCGCTGGTCTTCGGTTTGATCTCCGATCTGATCATCCGCAGCGGCAATTACTCCGATCCGAAACGCACCATCGTGGGGTACGCGTTCTTCGGCATTTATCCGATGGGCAATGTCCTACCGCTGCTGTTCATGCGCGACGACATCCTCGCCCGCTACACGCAGGGCGCCAACGCCGAGTGGGCGCGGGCCTTCGGCGAATTCCTGTCGACTCCGATGGTGCTCGCGCTGACGGCAATCTGCTTCGTGGCCGCCCTGTTCGGCGGATGGCTGGGGCAGCGGGCGCTGCGCTCCTACTTCTCCCGCGCGGGGCTATGAGAGCCACGCCGCTCGAGAAGCTCGATCCGAGGGTGGCCCTGATCGGGCTCGTCGTCGTAGACGCCGCCCTGCTGACCGTCGGAACCGAGTTGATGGAGATCACCGGTGCCGTGGTCGCGGTGATCTGCCTGATCGCCGCCCTGCGGCCGGTCGCGGCCATCGTCATGGGCCTGGCCGAAGCGCTGGTGCTGGTCCTCGGCCATGTGATCCTGCCCGCTGCGGAGGGCACGACCTCGGAGGTCCTGACGGTGCTGCTGTTCGCCATGAGCTTCACGTACCGCTTCGCCGTCGTCAGCGTCATCGCCTGGGCGGTCATCGGCGGCATCACAACCGGTGCTCTGCAGGCGTTCCTGGGTTGGGCCCGAGTGCCGCGCATCCTCGCCGTGCCCTCGCTGGTGGCTGTCCGCTTCCTCCCCGTCGTCGTCGTCGACGACGCGAGAACGATCCGCGACAATCTGGTGCTTCGGGGAGTCGTCTCTTCCGGGGCATCGCTGCTGTTGCACCCCATCGTCGCGGTGCGCCACGCGGTGCTGCCGCTGGTGGCCACGTCCCTGCGCACGGGCGACGAACTTTCCGCCTCCGCCCTGCTGCGCGGCCTGGGGTCCCGGCGGAGGACGACATCGGTGGTGGAGTTGCGCCTGGGGTTCCCCGACGTCGTGGCGATGGTGATCGTCGCGGCGGTCGTGGCGTTGGCGGTGAAGGAGAAAATCGGATGATAGAGGTCAAAGATCTCAGCATTACCGTCGAAGCGCCGGACGAGGCCGCCGGGGCGCAGGGTTCGGCCGTCGGGCAAACCCCGGAAGCGGTCACCGCAACGTTGCTGGAGTCGATCGACATCCGGGTGCGACCCGGTGAGATGGTGCTCGTCACCGGAGGTTCCGGCTCGGGGAAGTCGTCTCTCGTCAACGCGCTCAACGGTTTCATCCCGCACATTCGCCCCACGCGCATCGGCGGCGACGTGAAGGTCGACGGATTGGAGCCGGCCGAGGTCGAATTGGCCGAAGCGGGACGAGTGGCCGCCACGGTGTTCCAGAACCCCCGCACCCAGTTCTTCGCCACCGACGTCCTTTCGGAGATCGCCTTCGGCGCTTCCAACCAGGGCGTGCCGCGGGAGGAGATTCTGCGGCGCATCGATGCCGCGGTGGATCTCCTCGACCTCGCCCACCTGCTCGACCGGCGGATGGGGGAGCTGTCGGGAGGCGAGCGCCAGCGGGTCGCCCTGGCGTCTGCCGTGGTTTCGCGGCCCAGGCTGTTCCTGCTCGACGAGCCGACCGCCAATCTCGACGACGCCTCCACCCAGGCGGTCGCCGAAGCTCTGGCCCACCTGAAGGGTGCCGGTGCGACGATCCTCGTTGCCGAGCATCGTTTGCATTATCTTCGCGGCCTGGTCGATCGCGTGGTCCAGCTGCACCGCGGGCGGGTGGTGGCCGACTGTCCCGCGGCCGAGTTCTGGGAAATGGGCGAAGGCGAGCGCCGTGACGCGGGGTTGCGCAGCCTCGTTGCCCCCGCTTCGGATCCGTTGCCGGCGCCTCCCGCCCCGGCGGATGCGGGCGGCCTGGAGCTGCGCGCTTTGTCGGCGGTGCGCGATGGCCGGCGGCTGTGGACGATCGACGAGGCGACTGCCCCACGCGGTGCGATCACCTGCGTCACCGGTCCGAATGGCGTGGGAAAGTCGACGCTCGTGCAGGTGCTGGTGGGATTGTGCCGCGCCGAGGGGACCGTGGTTCTGGACGGGAAGGCGTTGTCGCGCCGCGAACGGCGCCGCCGCTGTTCGGCTGTGATGCAGGACGTCAACCGCCAGCTTTTCGGGGTTTCGGTCACCGAGGAGCTTTCCCTGGGCCGCGCACAACCGTCTGCGGAGGAGGCCGCGGCGATTCTCGACGAGCTCGGACTCGAGGGGATGGGGGAACGCCACCCGTTGAGCCTTTCCGGCGGGCAGCGGCAGCGCCTCGCCGTGGCGACGGCCGTGGTCGGCGGGGAAGAAGGGCGCGGGGCCGATGTGATCATCTTCGACGAGCCGATCTCGGGCCTGGATTTGCGGGCGATGGAGAGCATGGCCGGCGTGATCCGGCGTTGCGCGGACCGCGGCGCGGTGGTCGTCCTGGTCACCCACGATCGCGAATTGGTGGACATGGTCGGGGATTTCGAGTTCCCCCTCACCCCGGGTTAGGGCTCGCCGCTCGTTCGGCCGCGGCGGGAACGTCCGCGGCCGAACGCGCGGCATCATGATCATCGCCGCAGTATCACGACCGTCACAGCAACATCATGATCAGCACCTGTGCGGCGACGATCTTGCCCACCATCGCCACCGGATACACCGTCGTGTACCCGCGGGCGGCCAGGTCGGTGCCCGAGGCGGTGTTCAGGTACGCGATGACCGCCGGGTTGGTGGTGATGCCCGCGGCGACGCCGATGGATTCGTCGAACGTGAGCTTGCGCCACACCATGAGCAGCGCCACGGTCGCGATCGCGCTGGCGAGCGTCACCACCAGGCCCAGCCCGATGTACAGCAGGCTCGTCGGGTCGGTCAGCGCGGAGCGGAAGCCGGCGCCGGCGGTGGTGCCGACGCCCGCCATGAACATCGCCATGCCGAAGCTCTCGAGGGTCTTCGTCGCGTGGTACGGCAGCTGCCACCGCACCGGCCCGGTTCGGCCGAGCGCGCCGAAGACGAGACCGGCGATGATCGGGCCGCCGCCGAAGCCGAGCGACAGGGTGCCGCCGCCGGGCATGGGGATGGGGATGGCGCCGAGCAGCAGGCCCAGTGCGAGGCCGAGCGCCAATGGCAGCAGATCGGGCGAGGCGAGCGACTTTTCGGAGTCTCCGAGGAACGTCCGGATGGCCTCGATGCGCTGTTTCGGCGCGACCACGCGGACGCGGTCGGACAGCTGCAGGCGGTCGTCGTTGGCCGGCACGACGTCGGCGTCGCCGCGGCGCAGGCGCGCGATGGTGAAGCCGTGGTCCTCCAGGATGCGCAACTCGCCGATGGTGCGCCCGGCGACATCCGGGTTCGACACGGCCATGCGGGTGTACTGCAGATCCGACTCGTGCGGGTCCATCTCGATGCGCTCGCCCAGCTTTGCGGCGGCCTTGTCCAGCTCCTCGGCCGTCCCGTTGACCATAATGGAGCAGCCTTCGGCCAGGACGTCGTCGGGTTCCGCCAGGCGCTGGTTGGACGGTTCGCCGTCGGCGCCGAGGTCCGCCACGCGGGTGGTGATGATCTTCGCGCCGGTGAACTCCGGTACCTGGGCCACGGTCAGCTCCCGCCCGGGGCCGATGCGGATGCCGGCGTAGTGGAGCTTCTCCGTCAGCACGCCCTCGGCCCTGGCGTCGGCGATGTGGTCCACGCGCAGCAGCCGCGCGCCGACGGCGGCGACGATGATGATGCCCAGGACGCCGCCCGGATACGCCAGCGACTAGCCGACGACCGCCTCCGACGCCGATTCCGGGTCCGCGCCCGGCGGCAACAGCTCCGGCACCGCGGCGAGGATCGCGGCCATGCCCGGCGTCGACGACATCGCACCGGCGAACATGCCGACGCCGGCGATGGCTTCGGCGCGGGAGAACGTCACCAGCGCGAACGCCAGTGCCGTCAGCCCGACCAGCACCACCACGACGATGACGTTGAGCGCCAGGCCACGGCTGCCCAGCGCCCGGAAGAACGCGGGCCCCGCGGAAAGGCCGATGCAGTAGACGAACAGCGCCAACCCGAATTGGTACAGAAGGGGAGGCATCTGGATGCCCGGATTGGCCGTCGACAAGCCGATGGCGACGAAGAGGATCGCCGCCGAGCCGAGGCTCAGCCCCGCGACCCGGATGCGCCCTATCGCGAATCCGGCGGTGAGGATGACGGCCAGGGCGAGCAGTCCATTGGACGCGAGGAAATCGAGCACGGTGCTCACCCTAGCCCCGCCGCTGGATAAACTGCCTGCCATGGAGCTGCCCCAGATCGACCCGTTGCGCGCCGCCGTCGAAAGCGTGCTGCTCGTCATCGACACGCCGGTCACCCCGATGGATCTCGCCCGCGCGCTCGACGTCGAGCCGGCGGCGATCCGCGAAGTGCTGGCCCAGATGCGCGACGAATTCGACGCACGCGGATCGGGCTTCGATCTCCGCGAAGTCGAGGGCGGGTGGCGCCTGTACACGCGGGCGGCGTATTCGGATGCGGTGGAGGCGTTCCTGCTCGACGGCACCCAGACGAAACTGTCGCGGGCGGCGCTGGAAACGCTCGCCGTCGTGGCCTACCGCCAGCCGGCGACGCGCGCGCAGGTGTCGGCGGTGCGCGGCGTCAACGTCGACGGCGTCATGCGCACGCTGCTGGCCCGCGGGCTCGTCGCCGAGGCGGGGGAGGACCCGTCGACTGGGGCACACCTGTACGTGACCACGAACCTGCTGCTCGAGCAGCTCGGCATCGCCTCGCTGGACGAACTTCCCGACCTCGCGCCGCTGCTTCCCGACGTCGACCTCATCGACGAGCCGGACCTGCCCTGAACCGGCGGGCGGGACGGGGGCACCCCGGAATTGTGATCTTGGTCGTCAGGTGAACCCCGGATTAAGTCCGACGGTGAATGCCGGATATTGTCGTTGATGAGATTTCGGGTGAATTTTGTCTGGCGAATGGGCGCATCCGGCGCGCCGGTTCCCGCGAAAGAGAAAGGAACACTCCTCCTCATGCACTTCAGGGGCATCCACATCATCACCGGCACGGGGCGCAGCGTCGGCAAGACGACCGCCACCGCAGCCCTCGTCGCCCAGGCGATGGCGGCCGGGGAGGAGCCCATCGTGGTCAAGCTCGCCCAGACCGGCGAGCCCGAGGGCAAGGGCGCCCTGGACACCATCCGGCGCCTGACCGGTTGCGAGGATGTCCACGAATTCGCCCGCTACCCCGACGCCCTGCCTCCGGCCTTCGCCGCCCGCCGCATCGGCGCCGAGGAGCTGGACCTGGAGGAGACCGCCGACAGGCTGCGCGACCTGGCCGCCGACGGCCGTCCCGTCTTCGTGGAGGGCACCGGCGGCGTGCTGGCGCGGATCTCCAACTGGGCGCTGCCGCAGCTGGCCGAGGAGCTCGGCGCGAAGGTGACCATCGTGACGGCGACCGCCCCGGGCACCCTCAACCACGTCGAACTGACGGTGGAGGCGTGCCGCGCCCGCGGCCTGGAGATCACGGGCATCATCGGCGGCTCGATCTCCGCCCAGCCTGACGCCGTGGCCGAATGCGTCGTCGAGCAGGTGCCGGTCATCACCGGCCTGCCCGTTTTGGCTTGGTTGCCGGAGGGTGCGGCGGACCTGGACCGCGAGGAGTTCCTCGGCCGCGCCGTGGGCTGGTTCAGCGGCACGACCCTGGAGTAGGCGTCTGCGGCGGCTCGACGGCTGCGGGCGTTTCGACTCCGGCCGTCGTCGGCGCCGCCATTGAGTCGGGATCGCCGGCGATGAGGCGGCGGATCCACGGCAGCACGGTTGCCGCGACGGCGGCGACGGCGATGACCCCGATGCCGACGGACAGGAAATACATCCGTTCCGCGCCGGAATCGGTCGGGTCGTATCGGGTGGACAGCACGCCGGACAGGGCGGTGCCGACGGCCATGGTGAGGAAATAGAGGGCGGAGAACCGGGTCCGGTACTTCGCCGGCGCGAGCACCGTGGACGCCGCCATGCCGACGGGGCTGACTTGCAGCTCGCCGAGGGTGACGGCCAGGTATACGGCGACGATGACCAGCAGCGGCACCGCACCGTCGGCGATGCCGGCGAAGGGCACCATGATGAGCATCGCGCAGCCGGTGACGGCGGTGCCGACGATCATCTGGATGGGGATGTCGGGGGCGCGGCGGCCCATCCGCAGGCGCAGGGCCGCCAACGGCAGGATGAGCAGCAGCGTGAACACCGGGTTGAGCGACTGCGCCCACGCCGCCGGCGCGGTCCAGTCGCCGATGGTGCGGTCGATGCGCAGGTCGGAGTAGACGGCCAGTGCGCCGAAGGCCTGGTTGTGGATCGACCAGAACGCGACTGCGGCGATGAACAGCGGTATGAACGCCAGCACGCGGCGCCGCTCGGCGCGTTCGATGTCGGGGTCGAGGAGCATCTGGGCGAACAGCCCCACGGTGGCGGCCATCGTCGCCGCGAGCATGACCGTCGGCAGGCGCTGGAGGTGCAGGATGTCGGTGGCGGTGAACCACACCGTCGTCGCGACGATGCCCGCGACCGCCGACGCCACGATGATGAGACCGCGACGGGTGATGGGCGAGGTCGGCCTCTCGACGTCGCCGCGCACGTCGTCACGCCACGACGCGGAAAGCCGCCCGCGGTGCCAGTGGTAGTGGACGAGGCCGAGGCTCATGAGGATCGCCGCCGCCGCGAAGCCCACGTCGAATCCGTGGGAGACCGACAACGCGCCGGTGAGCACCGGGCCGAGCAGGCCGCCGACGTTGATGCCGAAGTAGAAGAACTGGAAGTCGTTATCCCGGCGGGGATCTCCGTCGGTTCGAACGCAGCCGAGCATCGTGATCGCCGATGTCTTCAGTGCACCGGAGCCCGCCGCGACGAAGACCATGCCGATGGCGACGCCGACCGCGCCGGGCACCAGCGACAGGGTGAGGTGGCCCGCGACCAGGACCCACGCTCCGGCCAGCAGGGTGCGTTCGGCGCCGAGGACCCGGTCGCCGATCCAGCCACCGGCGATGGTGCACAGGTAGACGAGGCTGCCGTAGGCGCCCATCAGCGCGGTCGCGGTGGCGGTGGGCAGGCCGAGTCCCCCGTCGGCGGTCGCGGCGTAGAAGTAATACACCATGATCGCCTGCATGCCGTAGAAGCTGAAGCGCTCCCAGGATTCGACGCCGATGATGGCGGGCAGGGCGATGCGGGCGTGTCCCGGTGGTCGGGTCCGCGACGTCCCCGGTGGCGACAACACGCCACTTGAACGCTGTCCGGTGCTGGTCATGGGGTTATCGTCCGGACTAGAGCGTTCGATGGCAAATCATCCCCCGCGGGTACCCCTGAACAATGTTCGTTTTCGTTTTCGGCGCTAACGTCACGATGCATGACCACCGCCAGCACCAGCCCGCAGGACGCAGCCGCCGACCTCGCCGCCTTCGACGCGGCCCACGTCTGGCACCCCTATGGCCCCATGCCCAACCCGGTGCAGGCGCTGCCGGTGGCGTCGGCGGCCGGAACGACGCTGACGCTGGCCGACGGCCGCGAACTCATCGACGGCATGAGCAGCTGGTGGGCGGCGTGCCACGGACACTCGCACCCGCGTCTGGTCGCGGCGGCCCAACGGCAGGCGGCGACGATGTCCCACGTCATGTTCGGCGGGCTCACCCACGCCCCGGCGGTCGAGTTGGCGCGCCGTCTGCTGGCGATGACCGACCCCGCCCTGGATGCGGTGTTCTTCTCCGATTCCGGTTCGGTGTCGGTGGAGGTGGCCATCAAGATGGCGCTGCAATACCAGCGCGCCGTCGGCCACCCCGAACGCACGCGGCTGATGACCTGGCGCGGCGGCTACCACGGCGACACTCGCGCCCCGATGAGCGTCTGCGACCCCGACGGCGGCATGCACTCCCTGTGGGCCGGGGCGTGGGCGCCGCAGGTCTTCGCCCCGGTTCCGCCGCCGCGCGGGTCGTCGCAGCAGGTGCGGGCGGAATACCTGTCCCGCTTCGATTCGCTCGTCGACGACACCGTGGCCGCCGTCATCGTCGAACCCGTGGTGCAGGGCGCCGGCGGCATGCGTTTCCACGACCACGAGCTGATCGCCGGGCTGCGAGAGATCTGCGACCGGCACGGGCTGCTGCTCATCGCAGATGAAATCGCCACCGGGTTCGGGCGCACCGGCGACCTTTTCGCCACCGCCGCCGCGGGCGTGACGCCGGATGTGCTGTGCGTGGGCAAGGCGTTGACCGGCGGGTTCCTGTCGCTGGCGGCGACGCTGACCACCCGTCGGGTCGCCTCCGCGATTTCCGCCGGCGAGGGCGGCGGCCTCATGCACGGCCCGACGTTCATGGCCAACCCGCTGGCCTGCACCATCGCCGCAGAGAACCTGGACATCATCGCCGAGGGGCGGTGGCGCGACGACGTGCCCCGCATCGAGGCGGCCCTGCGCGCGGGCCTGGAACCCCTGCGCGGCCGCCCCGGCGTCGCCGACGTCCGTGTGCTCGGGGCGATCGGGGTGGTGGAGATGGACCGACCCGTCGACATGGCCCGCGCCACCGCCGCCTGCGTCGACGCCGGAGTGTGGCTGCGGCCCTTCGGAAAACTCGTCTACGCCATGCCCATGTACATCTGCGACGACGACGAGGTCGCCGCCATCTGCCGCGCCATCGGCGCAATCGTCCGAGAGGAAAACTCATGACCATCCTGTGCATCACCGGCACCGGCACCGACGTCGGCAAGACCATCGCCACCGCCGCGATCGCCGGGGTGCTGCGCTCACACGGCGGGAAGGTGGTCGTCGTCAAGCCCGCCCAGACCGGGTACCCGGGAACCGGTGAAGGCGCGGGCCAGGGCGGGGACCTCGACGACGTCGCGCGGCTGACCGGAGTGACCGACCTGCATGGATTCGCCCGCTACCCGGAGCCGATGGCGCCGCTGGCGGCCGCGCGCCGGGCCGGGATGGCGCCGCTGGTGCTTGACGACGTCGCCGCCCGGATCACGGCGCTCGACGGGCCGGATCGAACCCTGCTCGTCGAAGGGGCCGGCGGTCTGCTCGTGAGGTTGGGCGCCGACGGCCCCGGGGACGCCGGCCAATGGGGGCTGCCGGAACTGGCCGCGCACCTGCCCGGCGCGAACACCGTGGTGGTCACGTCGCTGGGGCTCGGCAGCCTCAACGTCGCCGAACTGACCGTGGAAGTCGCCCGCGCCCGCGGCATGGATGTCATCGGGCTCGTCGGCGGATCGCTTCCCGCGGGCGACGACCCCATCGTCGCCACCAACCTCGAGGACCTGCCCCACCTCACCGGCGTCGACGTGCTCGGATGCGTGCCGGAAGGATCCGGGGCCCTCGGGCGGGAGGAATTCCTGGCGGCCGCGCCGGGCTGGTTCACCGAATCGGGCAGAAGCGCCCTGGTGGGGTAGGCTGGCACGCGGACATCGCCGTGGGGCGCCCCGACACATGTCCCATCCGCCGTGCGTGATGGGATTTCCGCTCTCCGGAGCCCCGCGACGTTCGTCGGCGGACATCCGCCCGATACGAAACCCGCACAGCTCAACGGATCGAGGACACCCGTGTCAACCACCGCTCGCCGAGACGGCACACCGGACGACAACCAGCCGCCCGCCGTCGACAGGCACAAGAAGGCCGCCGACTACTACGTCTCCCAGGCCCGCCCCGCCCGCCACCAACACGTCGACCGCAAGCGCGGCACCGGGAACTCCGGTGCCGGCGAGGGCGTGCGCCTGCAGAAGGTGCTGGCCCAGGCCGACGTCGCATCGCGGCGGATGGCCGAACGACTCATCGACGAAGGTCGCGTCGAGGTCGACGGCAAGATCATCACCCGCCAGGGCGTGCGCGTCGACCCGAACACCGCGGTCATCCGCGTCGACGGTTCTCGCGTCGTCGTCAACGAGGACATGCAGTACTTCGTGCTGAACAAGCCGCGCGGCGTGCAGTGCACCATGAGCGACGACCAGGGGCGGCCCTGCGTCGGCGACATCGTCGGCGAGAGGGTCTCGGCCGGCCAGCGCCTGTTCCACGTCGGCCGCCTCGACGCGGCGACCGAGGGCCTGCTGCTGCTGACCAACGACGGCGAGCTGGCCAACCGCCTGATGCACCCCAGCTACAACGTGACCAAGACCTACATGGCCACGGTCAAGGGCGAGGCGGACAACAAGCTGATCCGCGAACTGACCGATGGCATCGAGCTCGACGACGGCCCCGCCAAGGCCGACTTCGCCCAGATCATCGACGTGTGGCAGGGACGCTCCATCATCCGCGTCGAGCTGCACGAGGGCCGCAAGCACATCGTGCGCCGCATGCTCAAGACCGCCGGTTTCCCGGTGGAGCGCCTGGTGCGAACCAAGATCCACACCGTCCAGCTGGGCGAGCAGACCCCGGGTGCGCTGCGCGCCCTCAACCGCGCCGAGCTCGCCTCCCTGTACAAGGCGGTGGGACTGTAGTGGCCGGAACCGACGATCAGAACACCAACCCCAACACCACCGCGGGCACCGCGGACACCACCGCGAACGAGGACGGGCGCACCATGAACGATTCCACCGCCGACGAAGCCCTGCTGCTGGCCATCGACGGGCCGTCCGGCACGGGCAAGTCGACCGTGTCCCGGGCCGTCGCCGAACACCTCGGCGCGAAGTACCTGGACACCGGCGCGATGTACCGCGTGGCCACCCTGTGGGTCCTGCGCCGCGGCATCGACCCCACCGACGAAGACGCCGTCGTCGCGGCGACCGCCGACCTGCCGCTCACCGTCAGCGACGACCCGCGTTCGACGGAGGTCATCCTCGACGGCGAAGACGTCTCCGGCGAGATCCGCGGCCCCGAGGTCACCCGCAACGTCTCCGCCGTATCGGCGATCCCGGCCGTGCGCGAAAACCTCGTCGAACTGCAGCGTCGCCTGGCCACCGAGGCCGGCCGCTGCGTCGTCGAAGGCCGCGACATCGGCACCGTCGTGCTGCCCGACGTGCCCGCGAAGGTCTTCATGACCGCCGCCGCCGAAGTCCGCGCCCGCCGCCGCTACGACCAGGACATCGCCGCCGGCCGCGAAGCCGACTACGACACCGTGCTGGCCGACGTCGTGCGCCGCGACGAGCTCGACAGTTCGCGCAAGACCTCCCCGCTGCGTCCGGCCGACGACGCCGTCGTGCTGGACACCTCCGACATGGACATCGAGGAAGTCGTCGACCACATCCTCGACGTCGTGGAAGCCGGTTACCCCGGTTCGGTCGACGGTGACCCGCTGGCCGACGACTCCACCGGCACCGAATACATCCGCGCCGACCTCGACGGCGCACACGAGGACCCGGAGGCGGGCCTCGACCGGGCCATCGCCGACCACGAGACCGTCATCGCCGAAGCCATCGCCCGCGCCGAAGCCGGCGAACTCGGAGAGGACGAGGACTGGGCCGACCTCGAGGAGGCGTTCTCCGTTCTCGGCGGCGCCACCGACGAGGAGGAGGCGCTGCCGACCGTCGCCATCGTCGGCCGCCCGAACGTGGGCAAATCGACGATGGTCAACCGGTTCATCGGCCGTCGCGAAGCAGTCGTGGAGGACTTCCCCGGCGTCACCCGCGACCGCATCAGCTACCTCGGCGACTGGGCCGGCCGCCGCTTCTGGGTGCAGGACACCGGCGGCTGGGATCCCGACGCCAAGGGCCTCAACGCCTCCATCGCGCGGCAGGCAGAGGCGGCCATGGAAACCGCCGACGTCATCATCATGGTCGTCGACACCACCGTCGGCGTCACCGCCACCGACGAGATGATGGCCCGCCGCCTGCAGCGCGCGGACCAGCCGGTGATCCTGGCGGCCAACAAGTTCGAATCCGACTCGCAGCTCGGCGACGTCGCCGAGTTCTGGTCGCTGGGCCTGGGCGAGCCGCACCCGACGTCGGCGCTCCACGGCCGCGGCAACGCCGACGTCATGGACCAGGTCGTCCGGTCGTTCCCCGACGTGCCGCGCGCCCAAGCGCAGCCGCAGGGCCCGCGCCGAGTGGCGATCGTCGGCAAGCCCAACGTGGGCAAGTCGTCGCTGCTCAACAAGATCTCCGGCGAAGATCGCGCCGTGGTCTCCGACATCGCCGGCACCACCGTCGACCCGGTCGACTCGCTGGTGCAGTTGGACAGCGAGGTGTGGCGCTTCGTCGACACCGCCGGCATCCGCAAGAAGACCAAGACCGCACAGGGCCACGAGTTCTACGCGTCGCTGCGCACCCGCTCGGCGATTGACAATTCCGAGGTCGTCATCTTCCTCGTCGATTCGTCCGAACCGATCACCGAGCAGGACCAGCGCGTGCTGCGCATGATCCTCGACTCCGGTCGGGCCCTGGTGGTCGCCTACAACAAGTGGGACTTGATGGACGAGGACCGTCGCGACCTGCTCGAGCGTGAAATCGACCTGCAGCTGTCGCACGTGCCGTGGGCGCGCCGCGTCAACATTTCGGCGAAGACGGGCCGCGCGCTGCAGAAGCTCGAACCGGCGATGCTGGAGGCGCTGGACTCGTGGGATCGCCGCATCCCCACCAGCCGCCTGAACAACTGGTTGCGCACCGTCCTGCAGGAGGTGCCGCCGCCGCTGCGCGGTGGTCGTCTGCCGCGCGTGCTCTTCGCCACCCAGGCGTCGACGCGCCCGCCGGTGATCGTTTTGTTCACGACCGGTTTCCTCGAGCACGGCTACCGTCGCTTCCTGGAGCGACGCCTCCGCGAGGAGTTCGGTTTCGAGGGGTCGCCGGTGCGCATCGCGGTGCGCGTCCGCGAAAAGCGCGGCCGCAAGTAGACGGCACGTGGGCGGCCGGGACCTTTGGCGGCCGCCCATAACCGACGCGGCGGGCAACCGGGACAGTCCCCGGTTGC
>NZ_KV787094.1:0-6091 GCF_001807025.1 Corynebacterium sp. HMSC11E11
CCGCCCCCGATGAGGGGCGGCGGCGGTTCTGCCATCTGCACGGGTGCGAAAACCCCGGCGGCTTCGGCCACTTCGGGCCCGGGACCGCCCTTTCCGGGGGTGCGGGGCCCGGAAGCGAACTACACGAGGGCGACGACGAGGATCTGCGCCAGGATGATCTTCATGATCATCGCCATCGGATACACCGTGGTGTAGCCCATCGCCGGCAACTCGTTCTTCGCCTGGTCGTTGACGTAGGTCAACACGGCCGGGTGCGTTTGCAGACCGGCCAAGATGCCGGCGGTCTGGCCGAACGGGATCTTCAGGACCTTGTGCCCGATGATCAGCGTCAGCAGCGCCGAGCTGAGCGCGATGATCGCCGCCAGACCCAGCACCGTCAGCGACGACGGATCGCCCAGGGCCTCCTTGAACCCCGCGCCGGCCGTGGTGCCGATGCCGGCCAGGAACAGCGCCAAACCGACCTGCCGGAAAGCCAGATTCGCCGAGTAGGGGATCGGCCACACCAACGGGCCCGTGCGACCCAGGGCGCCCAAAACCAGGGCGACGACCAGCGGACCGCCGGCCGAACCCAGCGTCAGGGTGACGCCACCCGGAATCGGCACCGGAATCATGCCCACCAGAACGCCCAGCAACAGGCCCAGGATCATGGGCAACAGGTTGACGTCGGAAAGCTTCTTGTACGAATCGCCGAAGAACTTCGTGGCATCGCCGATGCGATCCGGCGTGGCCACCACGCGCACGCGGTCACCCAACTCCAGCTTCATCTGGGGGGAAGCCACCATGTCCAGGTCACCGCGACGAACGCGGGTGATGACCATGCCGTCCATCTTCGTGTGCAGCTGCTCCAACGGCACACCGCACACCTCGCCCGACGACACGAAAATGCGGCGGAAATCGAGGCGACCATCATCGGTCGGATCACCCGGCAACAACGTGCCGATCCGCTCCGCCGCCGCCTCGATGACGTCCTCCGTGCCGACGACCGACACCACGTCACCGGCGACCAGGGTGTCGCCCTCCGCCGGCACGTACAGGTGCCCCTTGTGCTCGATGCGCGAAATGATGATGTCCAGGCCGAACACCACCGGCATGTCCGTCACCGACGGCAAATCATCCTTGGTGACCTCCACCCGGCGCGTATGCAACGGCAGCGCCGCCACGCCGGCCTCCAGGGCCTCGCGATCATGGTCCACCCGGAACACCTTGGCCACGATGCCGATCGACGCGATGACCGCCAGCACGCCGATGGGATACGCCAGGGAATAACCGATGACCGGCATCTCCAACTTGCTCTGCAGCTCCGCATCATCCGAAATGATGCTCGGCAGCGCATCGACCACCGCGGCCAGCGCCGGCGTATTGGTCAACGCACCGGTGAACGTGCCCGCACCCTCGACGTTGTCCACCGGGAACAACGAGATCAGCACGAACGCCTCGATGGCGACGACCACCAAAATGACGGCGCCGAACGCATTGTGGCGGATGCCCGTTGACCGCAACGTGGCAAAGAACTCCGGGCCGGACTCCAGGCCGATCGTGTACACGAACAAAGCCAGCCCGACGATGTAGATCAACGGCGGAATCTGAATGCCGGGCTCGAACGTGGCCAAACCCAGACCGACGAACAGCACGGCGGCGATGCCGAGCTTGAAGCCGAAAATGCGGATCTGCCCCAGGGCCAGACCGAGGCCCATGATGACGAGCAACGCCAGCAACTGGTTTTCAACGAGTATTTGCACGACGCCCATGGTGGCACACCTCGCGGATTAACACCCGTCGAGTGATCCACATCGCCCACCCCGCTCACCTGGGAAAACGTGATCAGCGCGACAAGACTCGACCACCGTCACCCCGTATGGGGGCGCGGCCGGCTCGAAAACGGAAAGCCCGGAAAACGTCGGGCGCACGACGACGGGCCGGGCCGTCGGCAAGCGACGACCCGGCCCGGAAACTCCCCCGAAGCGAAAAACCCGAAACGGTGGAACTAGCCCCGCTTCTGCTGACGCTGCTGCATGCGGCGCGCACGACGATTCATCGACTGCTGACGAGCGCCCTTCGGCAGCGGCCCCTTCGGCAACGACGCACGGGCATCGCGGATCTTCTCCATCGACTCCACGCGCGACGCCAACTTGTTGGCCTGATCCTTATCGTAATTGCGCGGGAAACGCAGCATCTCGCGCTGCAGCTTCTTCACCGGCACCTGGCCCTCGCCCGTGCCCACCATGATCTCGTAGATCGGGGTATCGCCCAGGAAACGCGCCAGCGTCTTCTTCTCGCGGGCCATCATCGCCTTCACGCGGGCCTCGTCGCCCTCGCCCACCAGAACCACGCCCGGGTTGCCGATGACGCGATGCACCGCATCAAGCTGCTGATTCGCCTGCGCCGCCTGCGTGACGTGCCACACGATGCCGACGCCGGAACGCATGTTGTCCAACGCCCACCCGGCGGCGCCCATCTGACCCTCCGCCTCGGAAAAGAACGTCGCCTCCAGCCGCTTGGTGAAGATCCACATCGCCAACGCGAAACCGATCGACAAACCGAGGATCGGCAGGAACCACGCCCACATGCCGCCGATCAACAAACCGATGATCAACAGCACCAGCACCGGGCCCAGCAGGCCCAGCAGCATGTACGGAATCAGCTTCTTGTCGCGGGCCTTCTGCAGCTTGAAGGCCTGCCACATCTGGCCGCGGGTCTCCTTGCGCTTCGCGCGCTTGGCCGACCGCTCGGCCTTCTTCGACGCTTTCAGCTCGTCCTTTTTCGCCATGGCCACAACTCTAGGGCATGGGCGAATCGGCGGACGAAACCGGCCCGACACGCACGCGGCGTGCCGGGCCCGGGGGGAGAGCGGGAGTTCCGCCGGCCTAGCGGGCCGGGGCGACCTCCGAATCCTTCGACGCCCCGTACTTCTTCAGCAGGCTCGACGCCTCCTGGTTGGTGGACACGTCCTCGCCCAGGGAAGAAAGGTGCTCGGGCAACTCCTCGCCGCGCGCAGCCAACGCACGGGCGAACAGTCGGCCGGCGCGGTACGACGAACGCACCAGCGGGCCGGCCATGACGCCGGCGAAGCCCATCTCGTACGCGGCCTCCGACAGCTCGACGAACTCCTCCGGCTTCACCCACCGGTCGATCGGATGGTGCATCGGCGACGGACGCAGGTACTGCGTGATGGTCAGGATGTCGCACCCCGCATCATGCAGATCCCGCATCGCGCCCAGAATCTCGTCGCGATCCTCGCCCATGCCCAGGATCAGGTTCGACTTGGTCACCAAACCCGCCGCACGGGCCCGCGAAATCATCTCCAGGCTGCGGTCGTAGCGGAACGCCGGGCGAATCTTCTTGAAAATCCGCGGCACCGTCTCGATGTTGTGCGCGAACACGTCCGGCCGCGCCTCGAACACGACCTCCGCCGCCTCGCCGTCGCCGCGGAAATCGTCGACCAGCAGCTCCACGCCCGTGCCCGGGTTGAGCTCGCGAATCTGCCGGCACGTCTCCGCGTACAGCCACGACGCACCATCCGGCAGATCATCGCGGGCGACACCCGTCACCGTCGCGTACCGCAGCCCCATCTCGCGGACGGATTCGGCCACGCGTCGCGGCTCATCGCGGTCCAGCGCCTCCGGCTTGCCCGTGGCGATGTTGCAGAAATCGCAGCGCCGCGTGCACTGGTCGCCGCCGATGAGGAACGTCGCCTCACGGTCCTCCCAACACTCGAACAGGTTCGGGCAGTTCGCCTCCTGGCACACCGTGTGCAGCGACGCGCCCGACACCCGTTTCTTCATCGCCTTGTACTCCGGACCCGTCTTCGCGGTGGTGCGGATCCACGAGGGCTTGTGCTCGATGGGCGTCTCGGCGTTTTTCGCCTCGATGCGCAGCAAACGACGACCTTCAGGTGCTGTAGACATGCGCCCAGCCTACAGATCGTGATCGGCGACGCGAAGGTCGCCATCCAGAGCGGCGGCGATAGCCGAAACCAAAGGTTCCCGCAGGTCCGCCACGGTGACGTCGCGGCCCAATTCCTCGCTCAACGTGGTCACTCCGGCGTCGGCGATGCCGCACGGAACGATGTGCCCGTAGTAGTCCAACGTGTTGTCGCAATTCAATGACACGCCATGCATGGTCACCCCGTGGGTGACGCGGATGCCGATCGCCGCGACCTTCCGCGACGGCTTCAACTCGCCCCCGACGACGCCCGCCGGAAGCCACACTCCCGAGCGGCCCTCGACCCGGCCGGCGTCGTCAAGCCCCAACCCGCGGACGACGTGAATGACGGCCTCCTCGATGCGACGCACGTAATCCACCACGTCCAGCGGCTCCGCCAACTTCACGATGGGGTAGCACACCAGCTGCCCCGGCCCATGCCACGTGATGCGGCCGCCGCGGTCGACGTCGACGACCGGCAGCCCATTGTCCGGGAGGTCCTCCGGCTGCGTGCGCTTGCCCGCCGTGTACGTGCTCGGGTGCTCGAGCGCCCACAGCTGATCGCCGATCTCGCCGGCCGCACGCGCCGCGGCGGCATCGGCCTGCCTGCGCCACGTGTCCACGTAATCGACCGTGCCCAGGTCCACGACCTCGATCGGCTCGTCCGACGCCCGAATCGACGACGCGGGGTGCGTCACCGGTTCCGGCGTGCCGTGGGCCGCGTCGGCGTCGGCTGCGTCGGCGGGTCGGGATTCCTGCGTGCGGGCCGTGTTCGTCATGCGAAGCAGTCTAGCCCCGTCCGCGTGACGACGACCCGCCCCGACTACTTCGGCCCGAAAAACGACCACGCCCTCCCGGTCGAAAAACCGGGAGGGCGTGGCCGTGGATCCGACTGCGGACTCGGGTCCTACAGGCCCAGGTCGCGCTGGAAGTCGGCGACCTGCAGACGGTCGACGACGGTGGTCATGAAGCGACCCGCGTCGGCGCCGTCGATGAGACGGTGGTCGTAGGTGATCGGCAGGTACGCCATGGCGCGGATGCCGATGGCGTCATTGCCGTTCTCCGTCACCACGACGGGACGCTTCTTGATCACGCCCGTGCCGATCATCGCGCCCTGCGGCGGGACGAGGATCGGGGTGTCGGACAGCGCACCCTCCGAACCGATGTTGGTGATGGTGAACGTGCCGCCGGACAGGTCGTTCGGCTTGAGCTTGTTGTTGCGCGCACGGTCGGCGATGTCGACGATCGCGGCGGCCAGCTCCGGCAGGGACATGTCCTGCGCGTCGTGGATGACCGGGGAGAGCAGGCCACGCTCGGTGTCCACGGCGATGCCGAGGTTCACCTTCTCGTGGTAGGTGATCTCCTTCTTGTTCTCGTCCCACGAAGCGTTGACGTTCGGGTGGGAGACCAGGGCCTCGACGACCGCCTTGGCGAAGAACGGCAGGAAGGTCAGCTTCACGCCGTGCTTGTCCTGGAACTCGGCCTTCTTCTCGGCGCGCAGCTCCCACACCTCGGTCATGTCGACCTCGTGCAGCTGGGTGAGCTGCGCGGAGGTCTGCAGGGACTCGAGGGTCTTCGCCGCGGTGATCTCACGGATGCGGTTGGCGCGCTGGGTGGTGCCGCGCAGCTCCGCCAGCTCGGGGCGAACGCCCTTCGTCGACCAGTTGGAGGAGGCGGACTCGTCGGCCTTGTCGGCGCCGGAGCCGGCCTCGGCCGCCTTGAGCACGTCCTGCTTGCGGATGCGGCCGCCGATGCCCGAGCCCTCGACCTTGGACAGGTCGACGCCGTGCTTGTCGGCGAGCTTGCGCACCAGGGGAGTGACGTACGGGACGTCGGCGTTGCCGGAGGTGTCCTGCTTGGACTCCTTCTTCGGCTCCTCCTTCTTCGGGGCCTCCTGCTTCGGCTCGTCCTTCTTGGGGGAGGACTGCTCTGCCTTCGCGGCCTTCGCCTCCTTCTTCGGAGCCTCCTTCTTGGGCTCCTCCGGCTCGGCCTTCTTCTCGGCCTCGGCCTCGGCGGCGGCGACCTCGGCATCGCCGTCGGCGGCGTCGGCGTCACCCACGCGGGCGATGACCGCACCGACGTCGACCGTGTCGTCGACGTCGAAGAGAACCTCGACCAGGGTGCCGGCCACCGGCGAGGGGATTTCGGTGTCGACCTTGTCGGTGGAGAC
>NZ_KV787094.1:6111-8040 GCF_001807025.1 Corynebacterium sp. HMSC11E11
GGACTCGCCGAGCTCCGGCATCTCGACGTCGGAGGCCTTGCCACCGGAGCCACCGGACTTCTTCGGCTTCTCGTCCTTCTCCTCGGCCTCGTCGACGGTGGCGTTGTCGTCCTTGGACTCCGCCTCCTCGATGGCCTCCTCCGACGGCACGTCCTCGTCGTCATCGGAATCATCGGAATCGTCCGAGGCGGCCGCGTCGGCGTCACCGATGCGGGCGATGACCGCGCCGACGTCGACGGTGTCGTCGACCTCGGCGAGCACCTCGACGAGGGTGCCGGCGACCGGCGACGGGATTTCGGTGTCGACCTTGTCGGTGGAGACCTCCAGCAGCGGCTCGTCGACCTCGACGGTGTCGCCGACCTCCTTCAGCCACGCGGTGATGGTGCCCTCGGTGACGGACTCGCCGAGCTCCGGCATCTCGACGTCGGTGGCCTTGCCGCCACCGGAGCCGCCGGACTTCTTCGGCTTCTCGTCCTTCTCCTCGGCCTCGTCGTCCTTCTGCTCGTCCTCGGCGGGCTCGTCGGCCTCATCCTCGGCGTCGTCGGAGCCGGAATCGTCGGCCTCGTCGGCGTCACCGATCTTGGCGATGACCGCGCCGACGTCGACGGTGTCGTCCTCTTCCGCGAGGATCTCGAGCAGCACGCCGGCAACCGGGGACGGAATCTCGGTGTCGACCTTGTCGGTGGAGACCTCGAGCAGCGGCTCGTCGACCTCGACGGTGTCGCCGACCTTCTTCAACCAGGTGGTAATCGTTCCCTCGGTTACGGATTCGCCCAGTTCGGGCATCTCAACAGAGGTCGCCATGTGTGCTCTCCTCGACAATCGCTCAATAGTTGGTGATCACGAACAAGAGTACCGGTTCACAATTGCTCCCGCTTACGTGGTGCTCCTCCCGCTCATGAGGTGCGCCCGACGTGCCGGGTTCCGGCGTCGTCGGGCGCGTGCGGGGGGTGAACGGTATGCGAACGTGACCGGCACCGGACCGGGTGGGCCGATTTCCGATTCGGTCGGAATTACTTCCCGGCGAGATCCTCCAGCGCCGCGAGCATGGTGCGGACGGGAACGCCGGTGGCCCGCTTGGGGGTGTAACCCCACGGAGCATTCGTGTTGTACGCCGGGCCCGCGACGTCGATGTGGACCCACTCGACGTCATCGGCGACGAACTCGCGCAGGTATGCGGCCGCGACGCTCATGCCCGCCTCACGGGAGTTGGAGATGTTGCGCAGGTCGGCGACGGGGGACTTCAGGCCCTCGGCACCTTCCTCCGGAATCGGCATGGCCCAGCCACCTTCGCCGGCGTCGCGGGACAGCTCGGCGACGCGGTCGCGGAACTCGTCGGTGCCCAGCACGCCCGGAGTGCGGCCGCCCAGCGCGACGAGCTGCGCACCGGTGAGGGTGGCGGTGTCGATGAGGTGGGTCGGGCCATCCTCGCAGGCGCGGACGATGGCATCGGCGAGGATGAGACGTCCCTCGGCATCGGTGTTGAGGATCTCGACCGTCGTGCCGCCGTACTGGGTGATGACGTCACCCGGGCGGTAGGCGCGGCCGCCGGGCATGTTCTCGGCCATCGGAACGGTGGCGGTGACGGGAACCTCCAGCCCCAGGCGGGCGGCGAGCACCACGGTGGCGATGACCGCCGCCGCACCACCCATGTCGGAGATCATGTTGTCCATGTTCGCGCCCGGCTTCAACGAGATGCCACCGGTGTCGAACGTGACGCCCTTGCCCACGAGGGCGACCTTCGCCGCACCGTCGGCGGCCTTCGCGTCACCCTCCGCGCCGCCGTGCCACGTCAGGCGCACCAGACGCGGGCCGCGGGCGGAACCGCCGCCGACGGCCGTGAGGCCACCGAAGCCGCCCGCCGCCAGCGCCTCGTCGTCGAGCACCTCGACGTCGAGGCCCGCCGACTCACCGAGCTTCGCGGCGGCG
>NZ_KV787094.1:8060-54335 GCF_001807025.1 Corynebacterium sp. HMSC11E11
CCCCGCCGACTCACCGAGCTTCGCGGCGGCGTCGGCGAAGACCTCCGGGTACAGGTGCGACGACGCGGTGTTGACGAAGTCGCGGGCGGTGGCCACGGCATCCACCACGGCCGCGGCGCGCTCGACGTCGGCGTCGGACGCTCCGACGACGGTCAGGGTGCGGCGCTTGTCCGCTGCCCCGTCCTTCGCCCCGGCGGCCGAATCGGCGGCATCGTCGGAGCCGCCCTTCTTCTTCAGCCCGCCGTAGGAGTAGGCGCCCATGCCGAAGCCCTCGGCCGCCGCGACGGCGTCGAGCTCGCCGAGCGCGGAAACCACATGATCGACCGAACCCAGCGCACGAGCCGCGGCACCGGACGCGCGGCGAATCGTCTCCGCATCCGGATCCGCGTCACCGAGGCCCACGGCGGCGACCGACGCGACGCCGCACCCCTCCGGCGCCGGGATGCGCGTGACCTTCTCCAACTTCGCCGACGCATCCACGGCCTCCAACTGGGCCAACACGTCCGCGGCCTTGTCGCCGAGCACCGACGACGCCACCAACTCCAGATCCTCGCCGTCGAGCAACGCGACGAGCAGGCAATCGGCGCCCAGATCGGCCAACGCCCGATCACCGGCGGCCTCGATGGACACGCGCGTGCCCGTCGCCGGCAGCACCTCCTCGAGAACGGCCGAATTGGGGGTGACGAAGCCCGTGTTGCGGGACGTGGTCATGCAAACGCTCCTTCAATGACGGATCAATCGGAAGGGAATCGGCCGACGTCGCAAAGCACGCTCACCGATCCCGGTCAATGGCCCCCACCGTACCGCCCGACCCGGAACCCGCACCGGGGCTTGACCCCCTCCGAACAAGTCGCGTCTACGATGTACCCCATGGCAGCCACGACATTCGACATCGTCCGCAACGAGGCCCCCCGCTCCGACGAGGAACGAGCCCAAATCCTGGCCAACCCCGGATTCGGCCAGTACTTCACCGACCACATGGTCCGCATCGACTGGGATGCCGACCGTGGCTGGCACTCCGCACGCGTCGAGGCCTACGGCCCCCTGACCATGGACCCCGCATCGTCCGTGCTGCACTACGGCCAGGCGATCTTCGAAGGCCTCAAGGCCTACCGCCACGCCGACGGGTCGATCGTCACCTTCCGCCCCGAACAAAACGCACGCCGCTTCCAGCGCTCCGCCGCCCGCATGGCCATGCCGGAACTGCCCGAGGAACTGTTCCTCGAGTCCCTGCGCCAGCTCGTCGACATCGACCAGGCGTGGGTCCCGCAAGCTGGCGGCGAAGAGTCCCTGTACCTGCGGCCGATGCTCATCGCCACCGAAACCACCCTCGGCGTGCACCCGTCGAACTCCTACACCTTCCTCCTCATCGCCTCGCCCGCCGGCGCGTACTTCAGCGGCGGCATCAACCCGGTGAAGGTGTGGCTGTCCCACGAGTACGTCCGCGCCTGCCCCGGCGGCACCGGCGACGCCAAGTTCGCCGGCAACTACGCCGCCTCCCTCGCCGCACAGGCCCAGGCCGAGGAAAAGGGCTGCGACCAGGTCGTGTGGCTCGACGCCATCGAGCGCACCTGGATCGAGGAGATGGGCGGCATGAACCTCGCCTTCCTCTACCCGGACAACGAATGCGAAGCCGGCGTCAAGCTGGTCACCCCGGCACTGTCGGGCTCCCTGCTGCCGGGCATCACCCGCGACTCCCTGCTCACCGTCGCCGCCGACATGGGCATGGACGTCGAAGAGCGCCGCATCTCCACCGCCGACTGGGAAAACGACGCCACCAGCGGCAAGATGTCCGAAACCTTCGCCTGCGGCACCGCCGCCGTCATCACCCCGGTCGGCGAGGTCGACTCCCGCGACGGGTCGTTCACCATCAACGGCGGCAAGACCGGCGAGTGGACCATGAAGCTGCGCGAGCGCCTCACCGGCATCCAGCGCGGCGACGTCCCCGACGAGCACGGCTGGCTGCACACGCTCGTCGAGGCGAAGCAGGCGTAGAACCGCGCAGACGCAAACTAGGTCCGTCCCGGGCTTCACGACGACGGCCCCAGGGTTCCGGTTTTTTGCACCGGCTCCCGGGGGCCTTTTCGTGTTTGGGTCCCGTGACCCCAGATAATTGCGAACGAAAAATTGCGTCCGCGCCGATCGGGAAAACCATTTCGGGCACACGAAAATGCGCCCTGCGGCAGTCATTCCGCAAGACGCATTTCGTTAAATCCGGAGGTCGAAGGTGTGCTCGTGAGTGGCGCCCCGGCAAACGGACGGCGCGTAATTTCATTGGGCGAGCCCCGAAACGAGCCTCCTACTCCGCCTCTCCGGCGGTGTGCCTTCAGTCTAAGCCGACCATTCCGGATGAGTCAATGGTCAATTTTCCGATTTCCCTTTTTGGGGGCGAAATGGGGGAGCTGGCGCCGCGTCGCGGCCCGAAACCGCAGCGTGGGGCTTTGCCGTTCACCGGGGAGGAATCATGCTCACCGGGGAGGAACCACGCTCACAGGGGAGGAATCAAAGGGAGGACGGGTCGCGCCCTCAGCTCAGCGCCAGCAACACGGCGACGATGAGCGTGGTCAACTGCACCATCGCGCCCAGCACATCGCCGTTGACGCCGCCGAGCCGCCGGACCGCCAACCGACCGAAACCGAAGGCGAAGACCACCGCGGCGATGCAGGCCAGCACCCCGCCGACGCCGGCGAGGACCCCGGCGACGATCATCAGCGGCACCCACCACGCGACGAGCACCCACGTCGACTGCGTCGCCGCGACGAGCCCACCGAACCCCGTCGGCGACATCGGGGGCAGGCTGCGGTGGCACCCGGTCGTCGCCACCGCACGCCCGATGATGAACGGCAACACGATCACCGCCGCAGCCGCGCCCACCCGCACCGGGTCGACCGACGCGCCGAGAATCCACGGCGCCGGAAACAACGCCGTGGCGAAACCGTGGACCAGGATCGACATCGCCGCAGCCTGCGCGACCAGCGTGAGCGCCACCGCAGCCGACCCCATCGGCCCGGTGTCGGGGGCACGCAGGATCTCCCGCGCGCCCTCCGGATCGCGGTAGGACCCCAGGGCATCGGCGACGTCGGCGAGGCCATCGACGTGCATCGCCCGCGTCAACAGCTCGGCCGCGCACACTGCCAGCACGCCCGCGAGCACCGCAGTCAACGGTGACGTCGCCGCCGCGACAGCCGCCGCCTTCGCCGCAGCCTCCGCCGATCCCGCGTCCGCCCCGAATCCGATCGCCCCTGCGGGATCGCCGGCCGGGCCCAACACGGAGGGCGAAGCGGAGGACGGGCCGGCGTCGTCAAGCCCCCGGACCCAGGAAGGAAACACCCCTGTCGCACCGCCCCCGAACAGCCACGCCAAGCCGGTCACCGCCCACGCCACCAGCACCGCACCCAACCCCGGCACGAGCCCCGTCAGGGGAGCCGCGGTCAACGCGCGCCGGCCGGTGATGCGATCGAACACCTTCGCGCCGCGCACGGGCACGACGGTCAACCAGGAAAACGCCGTGCCGACGCCCTCCGCCAACGCGTTGCCGTGCTGTGAACGGTCGCCCTCGAGGGACGCGCCCTCGGACGGCCCCGCCTTACCCGACACCGGTGGAATCAGTCCCGCGGAGACGGCTGCTCGCCGCCATCGCGATGCCCCGGACGATCCTCCTCCGGCGGCGCCGGCACTTCGGCTGCACTGGCCGCCTTCGGGGCCTCGTCCTTGTTGGACACCCCGGCGTCGCCGAACGTCGCCATCTCCGACAACACCGCCACGGCCGACTTGAGGATCGGCAGCGCCGCAACCGCCCCCGAACCTTCGCCGAGCCGCATGCCGTACTCCAGCAGCGGCTCCAGGCCAAGATGCTTCAGCGCAATCGAATGCGCCGGCTCGGCGCTGCGGTGGCCGGCCACCCACCACGCGCGGGCGCCCGGGGCGAGCTGATCGGCCATCAACGCCGCCGACGCCGTGACCACCCCATCGAGGATCACCGGCGTGCGCCGCACCGCCGCCTGCGCCAAAAACGCGGCCATGGCCGTGAGGTCGGGGGAGGAGACGCGGCGCAGCACCTCGACGGGATCGTTGCGCAGCCTGCGAACCCGGAACATCGCGTCGCGCACGGCGGCGGTCTTGCGCTTCCAGCCCTCGTCGTCGATGCCGGTGCCGCGGCCGACGACCGTGACCGGCTCCGAACCCGTCGCCGCGCCGATGAGCACGGCCGCCGGCGTGGTGTTGCCGATGCCCAGGTCGCCGGCGATGAGCAGATCGGCGCCTTCGTCGACCGCGTCGTCGGCAAGCTTCTTGCCCACCTCGATGGCCCGGTCGCACTCCTCCTGCGTCATCGCGTCCTCGCGGTCGATGGACCCGCACGAACGGCGCACGCGGAAAGGCCCGTCGGCGTCATGGTCCAGCGACACGTCCACCGACGTCACCGATGCCCCGGCGACCCCCGCGACGGCGTTGACGCCCGCACCGCCGGCGTTGATGTTGGCGTGCATCTGAATGGACACCTCGGTTGGATACGCCGACACCCCATGCGCCGACACCCCGTGGTCGCCGGCGAAGACGACGACGCGGCAATCATCCAACTGCTTCGGCGGGCACTGGCCCTGACATGCCGAAACCCAGATTCCCAGGTCCTCGAGGCGGCCGAGGGCACCCGTGGGCTTGGTCAACTGCGCATGGCGCTCGCGGGCGAGCTGCTCGACATGCTCATCGGGGGCGACGACGGTACCGAAGCGATTGTTGGTCATGGTTCAAAAGATTATCCCAGCCACCGGATCGGGGTCGGCCCGGTTCGGGGTCGATCGCCCACGCCGCGTCGAACGCCGCGCCATTGCAGCTGCTTCGGCGCTACTTCAGCGTCAGCGGCAGCCCCGCGACGACGAGCACCACCCGGTCGCACACGTCGGCCAAACGCCCGTTGAGCGCCCCGATTTCATCGCGGAACAGCCGCCCGGACCGATGTTCGGGAATGACGCCCATCCCCACCTCCGGAGTCACGATCACCAGGTGCGGCTCTTGCTTTACGACGCCTGCCTCCCCGCCATCGGCCGCAGGGCCCGCGGCAGTCGGGGAGTGCAGCTCGCCTGCCCCGGTTCCGGGTCCGGCCCAATCGCGCACGGCGGCGACCAGCTCATCGGTCCACGGCGCCGCGGAACCGCGCGGGGAGCCCCACAGCTGCTCCCGGTCGAACACGTTGGTCAGCCACGTGCCCACGTCATCGACCAAAACGAAAGGCGCCGACGGACGTCGCAACGCCTCCACGGCGTCGACGTCGTCCACCGTGCGCCAATGCGCCGGCCGACGCTCCCGGTGGCCGGCGATGCGGGCGGAAAAATCGGAATCGAACCCGTCGGCACCCGGCCACGGACGCGCCGTGGCCACGTAATCGACCGGAACTCGCCGCGAGGTCGCCCCACCGGAAACATCGGCGTCGAAAAGCGACTCCGCCCACGCGGACTTGCCGGAACGGGCCCCGCCCAGCACGAGCGTCCGCACCGGCAACCTACACCTCGTCGCCGACGTTCTTCTGCGGACGCGGCGTACGCAGACGACGCGGCTGCGACGCACGCGAGTAGGCGTAGAAGCCCAGGCCGGCGCCCGGCGCATCGGAATCCGGGAAACGCTCGCGGATCAGCTTGTTCGCCCGCTTGCCGATGATGATCGCCTCCACCACCAAGCCGACGATCATCACCATCGAAATGATCGACGCGACATTCGCCACCTGCGGCATCGCCTGGCCCAGGAACATCACCAGCAACAGCACCAGCGCGAACGGCAGGAAAATGTTCGCGAAGAAGCGACGCGAGTCCACCCAATCACGCACCAGCGCACGCTCCGGGCCCTGATCGCGCGGCAACAGGTACTTCGGGTCGCCCGCCGCCATCCGCTCATCGGCGATGCGACGCTGCTCCCGGCGCTCCGCACGCTCGCGGGCCTTCTGCGCCTTCAACTCCTCCTTGGTCATGGTGGCCTTCTGCAACTTGCGCTGCTCGCGGGCCTCCTTGCGCGTTTTCGGAGGGGAAATCGGGCCACGGCGGGTGCCCTGGGCACGCTCGACCTCGTTGCGCTTCGGAGTCGGACGGCCCTTCTTCGGCGTGTACGCCTTGCCCTTGCCCTTGCCCTTGCCCGACGACGCCGGGGCGGCATCCTCGGTGGTGGGGAGGTGGCCGCGATCGGCGTCGGACGCGTCGGTCGACGGGGCGTCGGCGGCGGCGCCGGCGTCATCGGCGGCGGGGGACTCGTTCTTCTTCCAGGGCGTCTTCACGGCAAACACCCTATCGGGCCTGCTGCGACGGCCCAAAGTGGCGCGCCGGACCAGTGCGCTCCCGGCGGCGGGGCTCAAGCGGGATGTTCCGGAGGGGTTGGCCCGTGATGCGCCACGGGACTAGGGTGCCAAGGGTATCCTTCGTCAATATCGTCAACGCCCCGCGCGCTTCGCCGGAATCCCGTACGCGGGATGAGGGAATAACGTCCCCGCGGGACGCGTTCAACGAAGTGACCGAGCATCGCAACACAAGGAGCACCACGCTATGACCACCGCACAGACCACCGGCGTGACCCTCACCGACGCCGCCGCCGCCAAGGCCAAGGCCCTCCTCGACCAGGAAGGCGCCAACAACCTGTCGCTGCGCATCTCCGTCGCCCCGGGCGGCTGCGCGGGCCTGCGCTACCAGCTGTACTTCGACGACCGCAACCTCGACGGCGACGTCTCCGAGGAGTTCGGCGGTGTCCGCCTCGTCGTCGACCGCCAGTCGGTGCCCTACCTGATGGGCGCGAAGATCGACTTCGCCGACACCATCGAGCAGCAGGGCTTCACCATCGACAACCCCAACGCCACCGGCTCCTGCGCCTGCGGCGACTCGTTCAACTGATCGGCTGAGCCCGATCGGCGTCATTCGATCGCCGGAACGACGAACCCCGCCCCGACTTCCGAGTCGGCGGCGGGGTTTCATGTTTTCGGGGTGCCGACGGGGCTGCACATTTGACGAGTGTGCGCGGGGAGGCCCCTGGCGCACATTCGTGGGCGTCGTCAAGCAAGGAACCGGCGGGGTCGATCTCGCACGGGCCAACCTCGAGCGGCCCCAACCCCGCGCCCCGCCCCGCGCGGCCCTAGAGGTGCACGGGGTAGTCGCGCTCCTCGATGTCCGGCTTGATGCGGTCCTCGATGAAGATGCCGTGCCACACCATGAACGCAAGAATCGTCCACAGGCGACGCGAGTGATCGCGCTCGGTGGGGTGGTGCTCCTCGAGCATCCGCAGCACCTGCGCCTTGTCGATCAACGCGTCGGCCTGCGACTCGCGGATGACGTCCTCCGCCCACCCGCGCAGCTCGTCGCCGGCGAGCCAATGGCGGATCGGCACCGGGAAGCCCAACTTGCGGCGGTTGAGCACATGCGCCGGCACGATCTGCTCCATCGCCTTGCGCAACGCGTACTTCGTCGTGCCCTCGGCGATCCGCAGATCCACCGGCAGGGTTTCGGCGACCTTGAACACCTCCCGGTCGAGGAACGGCACGCGCAGCTCCAGAGAGTTGGCCATGGTGATCTTGTCGGCCTTGACCAGGATGTCGCCGCGCAGCCAGGTGAACAGGTCCAGGTGCTGCATGCGGGTGACCGGATCCATGCCCTCGGACCGGGCGTAAATCGGCGCGGTGACCTCGCGGTGGTCCCACTCGCGCTTCGCCCACGGCAGGACGGCGTTCAGCTGCTCCCAGTTGAAGGAGCGGGCGTTGCCGTAGTAGCGGTCCTCCAGCGGGGTGGTGCCGCGCTGCAGCAGGGACTTGCCGCGCATGCCCTCGGGCAGGGCGTCGCCGAGCTTGGCCAGGCCGGTCTTCAGCGGGCCGGGCACACGGTCGAACGGGGCGAGCGACAGCGGCTCCTTGTAAATGGTGTAGCCGCCGAACAGCTCGTCGGCGCCCTCGCCGGACAGGACGACCTTGACGTGCTTGCGGGCCTCGGCGGCGACGAAGTACAGCGGCACCAGCGCCGGGTCGGCCACCGGGTCGTCGAGGTACCAGATGATCTTCGGGATCGCCGCGGCGAATTCCTCGGGAGACACCACCTTGACGATGTGCTCCACGCCGATGGCCGCCGCCGATTCCGCCGCGACGTCGACTTCGGAGAAGCCCTTGCGTTCGAAGCCGGTGGTGAAGGTCAGCAGGTTCGGATTGTGGCGCTTGGCCAGGGTGGCGATGGCGGTGGAGTCGATGCCGCCCGACAGGAAGGACCCGACGGTGACGTCGGCGCGCATGTGCTGGGCGACGGAGTCCTCCAGCGCTTCGGCGATGCGGTCGAAGACGGCCTGTTCGCCGCCCTTCGGGACGGGGCGGATGGGGAAGTTCGGGTGGAAGTAGCGCTTCTGCTCGACTTCGCCGCCCGGGGTGACGGTGGCGGTGCAACCGGATTCGAGGCGGCGGATGCCGGTGTGCAGCGATTCCGGCTCGGGCACGTACTGCAGGTCCATGTAATGGACGAGGGCGCGCTTGTCGACGTCCTTGTCGTCGACGCCGAGCTCCGGGGCCATTTCGAGAATGGTCTTCTTCTCCGACGCGAAGGCGGTGCCGCGGTCGGTGGTGGCGTAGTACAGCGGCTTGATGCCGAAGGGGTCGCGGGCGAGGAAGAGCTTCTTCTCCACCGTGTCCCAGATGGCGATGCCGAACATGCCGCGCAGATGCTTGACGACGTCGGCGCCCCAGTGGTGAAAGCCGACCACGATGGGCTCTCCGTCGCCCGAGGTGTTGAAGGAATAGCCTGCGTCGGACAGCTCCCGGCGGAGTTCCACGTAGTTGTAGATCTCGCCGTTGAACGTCATGGCGTAACGGTCCGGCTGGTCTTCGGGGCCCCACACGAGCGGCTGGTGCGAATGCTCCAGGTCGATGATCGACAGGCGGTTGAAACCGAACACGACGTCGTCGTCGTTCCACGTGCCCGCTTCATCCGGGCCGCGGTGGCGCATGCAGGGCAGCGCACGCTCGATGGCGGGCACGAGCTCCGCGGCATCGGAGCGGGCCGTGAGAATTCCGAGGAGACCGCACATGGCTTTACGCGAACACCTTTCGTGGGGGAGGGGGACCGGTAAGACAATAGTCTCCCGTCGGGCGCGGACGAATTCCCGCGCCGGGTGAGATGCCGCACGGACCGTCGTCAAGCACGGGCCCGCGACGCGGCGACACGCCGCCCCCAACCGTGTGATCCGAATCATGGTGTGGGGTGCCACCCCCGTGAACATGCCCCTTCTCAGCGTTTTATCAGCCCGTCTATACTTGGTGACACCCCGTGGGGTCGGTCCGGTGTGGAGAATTCACAGGAATGGGCTAACCTGCTTGGGAAAGACGGAACTCTGATGGGTTCTTAAGGAATTGTGTGGATCAGGAAGGCAGACACACGTGAATCAGCGTAGAGAGTACGGAGCCGCCCGTAAGCTCGGCCTGCTCGGCGCCCTTGCCGGCGGCGCGACCCTGCTGGCCGGTTGCGACGTCAACCCGCCGGAAAACGGCTTCTTCAAGCTGCTGCGTTTCGGCTGGCCGATGGGCGTCACCCCGGAGGCGCAGGCCATGGGCAACTTCTGGGTGTGGGTCTGGGTCGCCGCCTGGATCATCGGCATCGCCGTGTGGGGTCTCACCATTTACTCCATGATCGGCTTCACCGCCAAGAAGGCCGAGAAGGCCGGCAAGGACGAGTTCCCCCGCCAGACCGCCTACAACGTCCCCCTCGAGCTGGTCCTGACGGTCGTCCCGATCCTCATCGTCATGGCTCTGTTCTTCTTCACCGTTCAGACCCAGGACAAGGTCACGGCGATGGACAAGGAGCCGGAGGTCGTCGTCGACGTCACCGGTTTCCAGTGGAACTGGAAGTTCGGCTACGCCAACGTCTCCGGTGACCTGATGGGCGGCGAGGACTACGAGGGCCGCGCCGAGAGCCAGAGCCCGGAGCAGTTCTTCACCGACGAGCACGCCGGCGAGGACGCCCCCGACCAGGTCGAGTACCCGGTCCACGGCCAGTCCAAGACCGACCGCTCCTACCTCCACTTCAACGAGGTCGAGATCCTCGGCACCACCGAAGAGGTTCCGGTCCTGGTCGTCCCGGTCGACACCGCCATCGAGTTCAACCTGGCGTCCGCCGACGTCATCCACTCGTTCTGGGTCCCCGAGTTCCTGTTCAAGCGCGACGTCTTCCCGCACCCGGAGGCCAACAAGTCGAACCGCCGCTTCCAGATCGAGGAGATCTCCTCCGCGATGATCGAGTCGCGCCCGGTCGACAACCCGCGTGACGGCTACTCCAACGCCTTCGTCGGCCGCTGCGCCGAGATGTGCGGCACCTACCACGCGATGATGAACTTCGAGGTTCGCGCCGTCTCCCGCGAGGCCTTCACCGAGTACATGCAGTTCCGCCTCGACAACCCGGAGGCCACCAACGCCGAGGCCCTGGCGCACATCGGCGAGGAGCCCTTCGCCGTGTCCACCAGCCCGTTCAACTCCGGCCGCATGGACACCCGCGACATGGGTGACCGCGAGGCCAACACCGTTGACCTGAACGCCGCCAAGTAACCGCCCGACGACTCCAGAAAGAAGTCAGACATGAAGTCCGCAGCAAAGCTGTTTTACGGCCTCACCGTGTTCCTGGGCGTTATGACCGTCGTGTACATCTTCGGCACGATGTACCTCCAGGACACCGGCAACATCATCAACGAGAACCACGGCCGCCTCGAGTGGGCCGGCGCCACCGGCCTGGTCATGGCCACCCTCCTGACCCTGTTCCTGGGCGTGTACTTCCACTTCACCGAGGTCCGCTCCGACATCGCCCCCGCCGACTGGGAGGAGGCCGAGGTCGCCGACGGTGCCGGCACCCTTGGTTTCTTCTCCGCCAGCTCCATCTGGCCGTTCGTGATGACCATGGGCATCCTGCTCCTGGGCTACGGCATCGCCTTCATGGCCTACTGGCTGATCGTGCTCGGCGCGATCATCCTGATCTGGGCCGCCACGCGGCTCAACACCCAGTACATCACCCCGCCGGAGAAGCACTAGCTCACCGGCCCGCCGGAGAGGAACCACCTCACCGGCAGCCCGCGACGGTGATCCCCCAGATCACCCGACGCGGACGCGACAGAACCCCGCCACCCGGCCTTCCGGTGGCGGGGTTCGCGCGTGTTCGGGGGCGAAGACATGCAGGCCCGGTGCGCCCGATCTTGCCGTCACGTGCTTGACCTTGACGCGGCGTCATGGTGCACGATGACTCCATGCACATCGGAGACCTTGCCCGCGCCGCGGGCTGTTCCACCCGGGCCATCAGGAATTACCATGCCGCCGGCGTGCTTCCCGAGCCCCCTCGCGATGGGTCGGGCTACCGGGTCTATCGCATTCCCGACATCGCCGAGGTGTTGCGGATCCGGGCGCTGGTGGACGCCGGCCTGCCGCTGCGGGCCATCGCGAGTCTTCCGGTAGCGGATGAGACGGCGCGTCGTTCGCTCATACGTGAGGCAATGGGGTCCATCGACATGCGCATCACCGAGTTGGAGCGTCAGCGGCAACGTCTGCAGGCCATGTACGACGGAGTGTTCGGGGTGCCGTCGGACATACGCGGGGCAGTCTCGGATGTTTTCCTGGGTGCAATGCACGAGAGTGCCGACGACGATTGTCCGGTTGCGCTGGAGGATTTGCGGGAGGTCGCCGCAGCGGAGGTCGCTTCTCTCGAACTCATGGCTTTTGCGGGAGTCGCAACGGAAGCGACATGGACGCTCCTGCGGCGCAATTTGCTCGATGAGTCGCGGTGCCGCGCATCCCAGCGGGGAGCGCGTGCCTGGGTCGCGCTCGCCGACGTATCCGTGAAGGACCTGGACGATCCCCGAGACAAGGCCCGGCGGCTTGCCGACCGCGTGTTGGCGGGTTACCGATCCGGCATATTTGACGGAGTAGTGGGCACGCTGCGCGAAGGGGATCTGCCGATTTCCCCGAATGACGTTGCCCTCAGGGGCGCCCAAGAGGATGTCTTCGCCTGGGTCATGGAATCGCTTCAGCATGCCGGTGGGCCGAACGATGGTCGGTGATAGCCGACGAGGCGGTGCCCGCGGTCTGGGCCGGATCCAAGGCTCCGTTGTGAAGGTCCTGCGTTCACACCCAGGTTTCCGCCTGTTGAAAAGCGAACTTGGAACTTGGGCTGATTTGGCACGGGCATTCCGGGGGATATCGGTCGTCGCCGAGGGCGAGATTGCGATTCCCGCGAAACGAGGACTGTGGTTCGTGCCCGGCATGGTCACTGCCGCCACGGTGGTGGAAATCGTCGCCATCGAATTGCTGTTGCCGTGGCCGGCGGTGAGGATCGCCCTCGCCGTCGGCTCCGCCTACTCGCTCTTGATCCTGTGGGGCATCTTCGCGCAACGCGCCGTCCACGTGCATACCGTCGGAACACGGCTGACCCTTCGACGCGGTCGGACGATCATCGCGGCGATTGACGTCGCCGAGGTTTCGTCGGTGGCGCTTGTCCGTGACTATTCGGCCGAGCAGCACGCGCTGACCGACGGCGTGCTCGAGCTGACGAACGGACAGGGGAGCAACGTCCGCATCGTCCTGAACGACGATGGGGAGACCGCAGTGGCTCGGCCTCCCACATGGTCGCCGTGGCGCCCCAAGCCTGCACAAGCACTCACGGAGGTCCGAATGTGGGCCGACGACCCCGAGGCCGCGATCAGCGTGATCCGCACCGCCGCCGCGAGGTGACGAGACCCGCTTCGTCGTGAGAGAAGGAATCCGTCAGGCGAACTCGACGGGTTTCTTGCCCTTCGGAAGCTCGGTGACCTCGCCTTCCTCGACGACCAGGTGGCGGGCCTCGAGCCGGTCGACCATGCGGCGGTCGTGCGTCACCACGATGATCGTGCCCTCCGCCTCTGCGATGGCGTCCTGCACCTCTTCGATGAGGTCGACGGACAGGTGGTTGGTGGGCTCGTCGAGAAGCAAAATGTCCGGCGGATCGGCGACGACGAGCGCCAACGCCACGCGACGCTGCTGCCCCACCGACAAATCACCCACGGGACGCTTCGCGTCGCGGGCGGTGAGCAGACCCAGATCCTCGAGAGTGACGGCGGGGGACGGGTTGTCGTCGTAAAGCTGATTCGGGCTGCGCGATGGATCCGCCCAATCCTGCTCCTGCGCGAGCATGGCGATGCGCGCTTCCTGGCCGATGCGCATCTCGCCGGACGCCGGCGCGACCCGCCCGAGCATCACCTTCAGCAACGTCGACTTGCCCGCACCATTCGGTCCCGTGACCACCACCGTGTCGCCGGGGCGGATCGTCAGCGAACCGACGTGAATGCGCTCCGGCACGACGACGCCACGCAGTTTGACGTGGAAATCCTCGTCGCTGCCGGCAGGGGCGCGCTTCGTGGACAGCGGCTTGGTCAGCGGGGCATCGAAGCCGAGCAGGGCCGGCGGCTTGGACACGCCGTCCTCCTCGAGCTCCTCCAGACGCTGGCGGGCCGAACGGATGCGGCGGGCGACCTGACGATCGGCGCGGCCGCCGGCGTGGTCGTAGCCCATCTTTTCGTTGTCGCGCTTCGCACGCACGGGCCCGGCGTCCGCGTTGGCGGTGTCGATGGTCTTCTCCAGCCGCGCCTTCTCGTGCTGTTCGCTGCGCCACTGGTGCTCCCACAGCTGGCGTTCGTGGCGGCGGTGCTTGTCGTAGTCGGTGTAGTTGCCGCGGAACATGCCGATGCCCTCGCGGCCCGGCACCAGGTCGCCGATGACGGTGCACACCGCGTCGAGGAAATCGCGGTCGTGGGTGGCCACGACGACGACGCCGGGATGGCCGTTGATGGTGTCGATGACCAACTCGCGGCCACGGTCGTCGAGGTGGTTGGTGGGCTCGTCGAGAAGCAGAATCTCCGGCTTGCGGATCAGCGTCAGCGCCAGTCCCAGCCGCGCGCGCTGGCCGCCCGACAACTCGACCGACTTCTGGTCGAGCAGCGGGCCCTCCGGGCCGTCGCCCGACAGGCCCAGGTAGTCGAGGACGACCTCCGCGTGGTGCTCGGCGTTCCAGTCGTCGTGGGCCATGACGTCCGAAAACAGCGTGGAATAGGCCTTTTCGGCCGCCTCCGCCGCGTCCGGGGTCTCGGCGGCGGCCATCGCCTCCGCCGCGTCCTCCAGGGCCTGCAAGCGCCGTTTCGACGGCCCGAGCGCCTCGTCGACGAGCATGCGGCCCGTCGCCTCGAACGGCGCCTCCAACTCCTGCGAACCCAACACGCGCGTGCCCACGTGGGTGACGCTGCCGCGGGTCGGCTTGCGGCGGCCCGACAGCAACCACAGCAACGTCGACTTGCCCGCCCCGTTGTCGCCGACGAGGCCCAGCACGTCACCCGCGGACAGCGTCATGTTGATGTCGGTGAGCACGGGCGTGCCCTCGTAGTCGTAGTGGACGCCGTTGGCCACGAGCTGCGTGGCGGAGCCGTCGATGAAGGGAAGGGGAGATTCGGCCATTGCGGCGCCTCCTGCGGGACTGGGAGCGGGTGGGGGAGGGGAGTGGTCGCCGCGGTTGGCTCGGCGTCGGCGCGAACTCCTCCGGGAGGGGATTGCTTGACGACGACGGCGGGGCGACCGGAGGCGTCAGATGTTCATGTGTCCAGCCTACGCAACTGAGAGTTTCCTGAATAGCGGCGAGGTGGTGCGCCGGTGATGCGGCGAGGTGGCGAGGCGGCGAGGCGGTGAGCCCGTGATGTGGCGAGGCCCTGAGGGGCCCGGGAAATGCGGAACCGCCCCGCCGGCGAGAATTTCATCTCGCCGCCGGGGCGGTTCGTGGAGCGCAGTTGAGGCGCCGCGCCTTACTTGTCGAGTTCGCGACGCTCTTCGGCGTTGCGGGCCTCGAGGTCGCGCAGCATCTGGGCCTGCTCGCGGTGGTTCTCTTCCTCGATGCGGTTCGCCTCGTCGGCGATGTCCTGCGGGTCGGGGGAGAACCAACCACCGCGGCCGGGGGCACCGGCGGCGCCGAGCTGGTTCATCGTCTTCGGGACGTATGCACCCTGGTACTCGAGCGGGATCGGGTGGCCGTGCTCGTCGACCGGGCCCAGCGGCTGGTGCACCTCGATGAAGGCGCCGGACGGCAGCTGCTCGATGACGCCGGTCTCGATGCCGTGCTCCAGCACCGCCTGGTCGGAACGCTGCAGACCGATGCAGATGCGGTACGTGACGAAGTACGCGATCGGCGGAAGCAGGATCAGACCGATGCGGCCAACCCAGGTCATCGCGTTCAGCGAGATCTGGAAGTGGTAGGCGATCAGGTCGTTACCGCCCGACAGGGTCAGCAGGGTGTAGAAGACCAGGGCCATCGCGCCGATGCCGGAGCGAACCGGCACGTCGCGCGGACGCTGCAGCAGGTTGTGGTGCGCGGTGTCGCCGGTCATCTTCGCCTCGATGAACGGGTAGGCGAACAGCAGCACGACCAGCAGGCCGAGCAGCAGGGCCACCCACACGACGGACGGGATGGTGTAGGGGCCGATGTAGAGCTCCCACGCCGGCATGACTCGGGCCGCGCCGTCGGTCCACAGCATGTAGATGTCGGGCTGCGAACCGGCGGAAACCTGCGACGGGTTGTACGGGCCGATGTTCCAGATGCCGTTGATCTGGAAGGTGCCGGCCAGGAAGGCCAGGAAGCCGACGTTGATCAGGCCGAAGGTCATCGCCTTGACGGCGAAGACCGGCATGATGCGGACACCGACGACGTTGTTCTCGGTGCGGCCGGGGCCGGGGAACTGGGTGTGCTTCTGGTACCAGACCAGCGCCAGGTGCGCGGCGATGAGGCCGAGCAGCAGGGCCGGGAGGATCAGCACGTGGGCGATGTACAGGCGCGGGATGATGATGTCGCCCGGGAAGTCGCCGTTGAACATCATCCAGTGCATCCAGGTGCCGATGACCGGCAGACCGATGACGATGGCCGACATGATTCGCAGGCCGACGCCGGAGAGCAGGTCGTCCGGCAGCGAGTAGCCCATGAAGCCCTCGGCGATGGACAGCAGCAGCAGGATGCAGCCGATGACCCAGTTCGCCTCACGCGGCTTGCGGAACGCGCCGGTGAAGAAGATGCGGAACATGTGCGCCATGATCGAGATGGCGAACAGCAGCGCGGCCCAGTGGTGGACCTGGCGGATGAACAGACCACCGCGGACCTCGAAGGAGATCTGCAGGGCGGTCTCGTAGGCGCGGGACATCTCCACGCCGTTGAGCGGCGCGTAGGCGCCGTCGTAGATGACCTTCGACATCGACGGATCGAAGAAGAGGGTCAGGTAGACGCCGGACAGCAGCAGAACGATGAAGCTGTACAGCGCGATCTCGCCCAGCATGAAGGACCAGTGCGTGGGGAAGACCTTGTTGATCTGGCGACGAAGGCCGGACGACATGGTGTAGCGGTCGTCCATGTTGCGCGCCATCGTGGCGAGGCGGTTATTGGAGTTGCTCATGACTGACGCTCCCAGAAGGCCGGGCCGACGGGCTCAATGAAGTTGCCGTTGGCGTAGAGGTAGCCGTCCTCGTCGACGTCGATGGGCAGCTCAGGCAGGGCGCGGGCGGCGGGGCCGAACACCGGCTTGCCGTACTGCAGGGCATCGAACTGCGACTGGTGGCACGGGCACAGGATTCGGTTGGTCTGGGCCTCGTACAGCGAGGTCGGGCAACCGATGTGGGTGCAGATCTTGGAGTAGGCGAAGTAGTCGCCGTAGTGGAAGTCCTCCTGGCCGGCGCGCAGGGTGGCGCGGGCGGCGTCCTGCGAACGCAGGCGGATGAGCATCACGGCGTTGCGCGAGCCGTGGATCGAGTGCATGTGAGCCTCGTAAACCTCGGCGTCCGGCGAGTACTTGTCACCGTCGTTGACGTCCTCCTCCAGCAGGGGGAAGACGGTCTCCATCGCACCGGCGGACAGGTCCTCGGGGCGCATGCGCACCAGGCGGGACACGCCGGTGAAGGAGAAGCCGTGGCTTCCCTCCTCGGCGATGGCGCCGGTGTCGCGGCCCAGGTAGACCTTCTCGCCCTTCTCGACCAGGGTCCAGCCCGTGGTCCAGAGCGTGCCGTCGCCGGTGATGTCCATCTCGTGGCGGGGCTTCCACGGGTTCTTGATCATGCCGCCCAGCGGCAGGATCATTCCGATGCCGGCGAGAACCGCACCGGTGCCGAGCAGGCCCTTGATGGCGGAGCGGCGACCCAGGGTCGACGTCTCCCAGGAGTCGTTCAACAGAGCGACGATGGTCTTCTGGTCCGTCTCGGAGGACGGGCCGTCGTGGCGACGCTGGACCGAGATCTCCTCCGGCACGAAGCGCTTGGTGTACTTCACCGCGCCGACGCCCAGGGAGAGGATGGAACCACCGATGGTGATGCCCAGCATCGGGGTGTACAGGGTGTAGATCCACAGACCGTCGTCGCCGTGGCCGCGGTACTCCCACGGCCAGAACAGGTACACGGCGATGAACGCCAGACCAAGGACCACCGCGAGGGCCAGCCAGAAAATGACGCCGGCGGCGGCGCGCTTCTCGGCCGGGTCACCGGCGATGGGGAAGCGCTCCTTGCGGTAGGCGATGGTCACGTCGTCGAGCTCGGTGCCCAGGCGGGCGAGCTCGTCGTTGCTCATCTTCGACAGCTCTTCGGAGCTGTAGTTCTTCTTCACGTTGTCGGTCACTGTCGGGATCCAATCCAGAGTGCGGCCGCCACGAGGGCGACGATGCCGGCAATCCACATGAACAGGCCCTCGGTCACGGGGCCGAGGCCGCCGAGCGGGTAGCCGGACGGGCCGGGGGTCTCCGCCGAGTGCTTGATGTAGGCGATGATGTCCTTCTTCTCGTCAGCGGTGAGCTGGCGATCGGAGAACTTCGGCATGTTCTGCGGGCCGGTGAGCATGGCCTGGTACAGCTCCTGCTCGTTGGCAGGGTCCAGGACCGGGGCGTACTTGCCGCCGGACAGGGCGCCGCCACGACCGGTGAAGTTGTGGCAGGACGCGCAGTTCAGGCGGAAGAGCTCGGAACCGCGGGCGACGTCGAGGGGGTCGATCTCGCCGTTGGGTCCGGCGTTCTTGCCGCGGAGGGAGTCCATGGCGATGTCGCCGTTCTCGTCGCGGACGATGCCGGCACCACCGCCGTGCGACTGCACGTAGGCGGCGAGGGCGAGGGTCTGCTCCTCGGAGTAGCGGGGGGTCTTGCGGGCGGCCTGCGCCTCGTTGCGGAGCATCGGCATGCGGCCGGAGTGCACCTGGAAGTACACCGCGCCTTCGCCGACGCCGACGAGGGACTTGCCGCGGTCCTTGACGCCCTGGAGGTTGGCGCCGTGGCAGGTGATGCACGCGACGTCGTAGATCTCCTTGCCCTGCTGGATCAGGGCGGCCTCGTCCTGCTGGGCGGTGGCGACCTGAGCGTCGGGGGTCACGGCGTTGGCCAGGAAGCCCGCGCCCGTGAGGGCGAGGGCCAGCGCCATGACACCGGAGGCGGTGCGGCGCATCTTGCGGCGGCCCTTGGCCTTTCGACCGGCCGCCGCGGAGGACGTGCGGTCCTCTGCTGCGGGGTTATGGTTTTCCATCTTTTTCCCTTTGTTGTGCGTGGAAAGTGGATGGCTGTAGTAGGCCGCACCGGGGGTGACGGCCGTTACGGCCTACTGGATGAAGTAGATGGTGATGAACAGGCCGATCCACACGACGTCGACGAAGTGCCAGTAGTAGGACACCACGATGGCTGCCGTCGCCTGGGCCGGGGTGAACTTCGACTTGAAGGTACGGATCAGCACCACGACGAATGCGATCACGCCCGCGAGGACGTGAGCGGCGTGGAAGCCGGTGGTGATGAAGAAGACCGAACCGTAGACGGAGTTCTGGATGGTCAGGCCGTGGCCGACCAGGGTGACGTACTCGTACGCCTGGCCGATCAGGAAGATCGAACCCAGCAGCGTCGAAAGGGCATACCACCTGCGCAGGGCGAACACGTCGCCCCGCTCGGCCGCGAACACGCCCCACTGGGCAGTGAACGAAGACGACACCAGGATCACGGTGATCGTAAGTGCGTACGGGACGTTGAGGTGGCCGGTTCCCCAATCCCACGAATCGCCCTGGCCGTTGGCGCGAGACACGAAGTACATCGCGAACAGCCCGGCGAAGAACATCAATTCCTGAGACAGGAACACGATCGTGCCGACACTGACCATGTTCGGTCGGTTCAGTGTCGCGGCACGACGTGGTGCTGTCATACCTGTGTTTTCAACTGCGCTCGTCACGCTTGACAGTATGGCCTGTTCTTAAGGAAGAGTCACGTTGCAACCCCCGTTTTGGGAAAGTTTTTTGTAAAACCCCAGGTCGTTGATTTTCGTCCCTGAGAGTTTCACTAATTTTTCCGGTCGTCGGGAACTTCTTGCGTTGCTTTACGACGATGCCGTCTTCCCCCATTCGGGCTCATTGCCCGAGGCTCCGTGGTCCGCGCCCCCGCGGGGATCCAGGGCCTGTGCGCATCCTGAGGCTTCGATGAGCCGGACGTGCCGATGGGCCCATATTAGCGGATGCGGGCCCGGGGATCGATGCAATGGTGATGCGGGGGCAATCGTGCCCCCGTGGGGCGGAGTCGAGCTGCGGGCCGTACCATTTACCGGACGAGGCCCGCCCCCGATTGGAGGCCGTGGCTCGCATGGGGACGAGGTTCGTCCCCGGTCGAAGGACATGCCCCGCATGAGCATGCCCCGTATAAGTAAGGAACGTTCGCCGACGGGCGGATTCGATCCCCGCCCAGGGGACGATCGGTCCCGTCGCTTCGCGAGGAAGAAGGAGCCACCGATGACCCAGCCGACCACGAGCACGAATCAGGCGAACTGGCGTCAGGTCCTGGGGCTCATCGGGGCCCGCCGTGAGGTGCCGGCGGAGGGCGTTCGGTTCGCGATGGATCAGATCATGACGGGGCAGGCCGTCGACGCGCAGGTTGCGGCTTTCGCTTTCGGCATCTTCGCCAAGGGCATCACGGCCGCCGAGCTCGACGCCGCCGCCACCGCCATGCTGTCGCACGCGGCCGACGCCTGCATCCCGGATGCTTCGGGTGCCGTGGACATCGTCGGCACCGGCGGAGACGGAGCCCACACGGTCAACATTTCGACGATGTCGTCGGTCATCGTCGCGGCGTCGGGCATTCCGGTGCTCAAGCACGGCAACCGCGCCGCGTCGTCGAAGTCGGGTGGCGCGGACATGCTCGAGGCGTTGGGCGTCGACATCGCCGACGGCAACGTGGCGTCGCCGGAACACCCGGACTTCACTCTCCGTTTCCTCTTCGCCGCGACGTACCACCCGGCGATGAGGTACGCGGGCCCGGTCCGCTCCCAGCTCGCGGTGCCCACCCTTTTCAATCTCCTCGGTCCGCTGACCAACCCGGCGCAGCCGTCGTGCAGCCTGATCGGGTGCGCCTTCGAGAATCAGATGGAGACGATGGCCGGCGCCTTCGCCCGTCGCGGTCAGCGCGTCCTCGTCGTCCGCGGTTCGGACGGCCTCGACGAGATCACCGTCACCGGCCCCACCCGCGTGTTCGTGGTGGATGACGGCAAGGTCGTCGAGGACGTCATCGACCCGCGCGACTACGGCATGGATTACGCCCCCGCGGATTCGCTGCGCGGCGGCGACCCGGCCTACAACGCGGAGGTCGCCCGGAAGGTGTGGAACGGGGAGTTGCGGGGCCCGATCCGCGATGCCGTTTTGCTCAACTCGGCCGGCGCGATCGTCGCGGCCCGGGGGCTCGAGGGCGGTGACCTGAAGTCCGCGATGGCGCGCGCCCTCGAGACTGCGCGCGAGACCCTCGACTCGGGTCGGTGCGCAGAGATCATCGCCGCAGTCACCGGGCGCTGATCGGCGCGATCAACTCTTCCGGGCCTCGACGGCGGCCGTCGCCCACTGGCGCCATCGGCCCACGCCCCGCGCCGGTGACACCCAGGGGGCGTCGTTCGGGCCGATGCGCACGTCGTCGCGAAGCAACCAATTGTGCACGACCCGCAGTTCATGCGGATTGGCGCCGAGGAAGGGGCCGTCGCCGGGGATCACGGTCTCGGCTGACTCGGCCAACAGGGCGGCGACGTGTGCGGCATTCGCGCCACGGGGAGATCGGCCCGCCGCCGCGAGACGTCCATACCGGACGACGGCGAGATTCCAGCCGCCGCGACCGTCGGGAAACGCCGCCTGCAGTTGGGGGACGGCGGCGAGTGCGCCGAGCTTCTGTTGCGCGTCGAGGGCGATGATCAGATCCGCGGTGATGTCCCGCAGAAACGCCGCCCTGCGGTAGCGCCCGGCGTCGGCGGCCGCGGTGACATCGTCGACGAGACGTTCGATGAGGTCGGCACCGCCCGCCCGGAGCTCGTCGGCGACGACGGGGAAGGAATCGGCGTCGAGTTTCAAAGCGTCCTTTGCGGCCTGCGCGGCATTGCGGGTGCGGAACGGGCCGATGGCGTCATCGTGCGCGGCGACGCGCGACACCTTCGGGCCCGCCTTCGCGGTCGGGGGATTGAGGTACCAGCCGCGGCCCGGTTCCTTGCGCTGTCTGTTATATGGGGGACGCGTCGCGGCGAGCATCCGGGCCTCGCGCACCTCCGCCTCCATTCCGTGCGCGCACTCGGCGAGGTCGACCGACTCGGCGAGCATTACCATCTCCCTCATCCGGCGACGGGGATCGGCACCGGTGAAGTACTGGAGAAGCCTCCGGCGAAGATCGACCGCCGTTCCTATATATAAGGGGTCGCCCGCGGAGCCCCGGAAAACGTAGACGCCCGGCGCATGCGGCGCGTCGGCGATGAGCGCCTTCTTCTCCCGGAGGGCCGGATCGACGTCCGGCGAAAAGTGTTCGAGCTCGCCGACGGTGTCGACGGAATGGCCGGCCAAGCGCTCGATGAGGTGATGGAGAACGGCGACCGTCGCCGCCGCATCGTCGAGAGCCCGGTGGTTCGGCGTGACTTCGGCCCCGACGTACCGGGCCAGATCGCCGAGCCGGAAGCTGCCGGTGCGATTCCGGTCGAGCAGCCGACGGGCCAACTGCAGCGTGTCCACGACGGTCGGTGCGGGCCACGGCAACCCCAATTGGCGGCAGGACGCCCGGAGGAACCCGATGTCGAAGGGTGCGTTGTGGGCGACCCACACTGCGCCGCGGGCGAACTCGAGGAAGCGGGGGAGAACCGAACCCAACTGGGGTGCGTCGTCGAGATCCGAATCCGTGATGCCCGTCAGATCCGAGATGAAGGAAGGCAGGGGCATTCCGGGATCGATCAGTTCGCTGAAACGGCCTTCCTCGACTCCGCCGCGCACCCGCACCGCGCCGATTTCGATGATGTGGTCGTCACCGGGGCGCATGCCCGTGGTCTCCAAGTCGACGACGACGAAGGTCGTGTCACCCAAACCCAGGTCGTCGGGAATGCGCCCTTCGCCGGAGTCGCCCCCGTAGCCGCTGCCGTGGGCGGCGTCGGCGAAGGATAGCTGGGCGGGATCGGAATCGGTCACCCGGCTGATTGTAGGTGGGGGTGCGGATCGCTCCGGCGGAGACTGCTCCGCATGCTGCGGGGCCATGGGCTTTCCTCATGGTGGCTCCGCGAGCTGCGCCGCCGTGGGCTCTCCGCATGGTGGCTGCGCATGCTGCAGGTCGTGGTCACGACGCTGTGGCGCGTGTGAAAGTTGTGCCCTCGTCAACGGTGGAACTCTAAAAAGTGATGCAATTCACATTGTTATGAGTTCGGTGGCGTCATGGTCGATCGTTGGCCCGTGACGCAATGCCGACATTTTCATAAACGGTGCTGGTCATCGGCGGTTTATCGTCGCGTGACGCTTTTGGTGTCCGTTCGCCAAAGTTTCATAACGGGTGCATAACGGAACGGGGTGCAACTCGGTAACGAAGTGATTTCGGCGGAGTTTTCGCGTGGCGGCTGGACAAGATCCGTTCCCGTTTCGTAATCTTGCCGAGACATTGAAGCGGGGCCCTCACAGAGGTGCCGCTCATGGCAGGAAACCAAGCCTAATCGGCGCCCGCGAGGACGCCGAGCCGGGGACCCACTCCATCCCGGGGTGAATCCCACCGGCGCGAGCCGGAGGGTAGGGAGAGCTTCCTTTGCTCCCGAACCCGTCAGCTAACCCGGTCGGCATGAAACTGGAAGAGATCACGGAGTTTTTTCAACATGGGTAAGCACCACCGCCGTTCCAACTTCGCCCGCAACGCCGCCGCCTTCGGCGCCACCGTCGTCGGCATCACCGCTCTGACCGCTCCGACCGCCGCCGCCGCGCCGGTCGCCATCCCGGGCGTCGGCTCCCTCGACATCGCGGGCGCCCAGGACGTCACCGGCCTCATCGACGCCATCCCGGGTGCCGGCGAGATCGCCGGCCGTTCCGTCGCGGCCGCCCCGGCCGTCTCCACCGGTCAGAAGATCGTCGACGCCGCTCGCTCCCAGATCGGTACCCCGTACGTGTGGGGCGGCGCTCAGCCGGGTGGCTTCGACTGCTCCGGCCTGACCTCCTGGGCCTACCAGCAGGTCGGCAAGTCCATCCCGCGCACCTCGCAGGCCCAGGCCAATGGCGGCCAGTCGGTCGGCATGGGCGGCAAGCAGCTCGGCGACATCATCGTCTTCTACCCGGGTGCCACCCACGTCGGCATCTTCTCCGGCGGCAACAACGTCATCCACGCCCCGCAGACCGGTGACGTCGTCAAGGAGGCCAGCATCGACTACATGCCGGTCCACTCCGTCGTCCGCTTCTAACGGCGACGCCATCCTGCCGTGATCGGCGGGGCCACGGGATTCGTCCCGGGCCCCGCCTCACGGCTTTTCGGGGTTTTCATCGGGGTCGACGAAAGCGCCCGATGGTCACTCCCGCCACAGATGGCATCGCCCGTCACGCGGTGGGTGGAGTGTTCTCGGAATCACGCCGAAGTGATTCGACCGGCCTTCAAACCGTTGTTAAAGTTCACCGCAGAATGCCCGCCCGACCAGGGCATGTATTGCGATGCTGCGCCGAACGTCGCCAGTCGACCGCCCCGCGCGCCGGCATCCCGTTTTCGAAAGGCCCTCCCGCATCGTGTGCCACCGCAGGAATCATTTCCGCAACGTGATCGCCTCCACCGCCGTGGTGGCGTTTCTCGCCGCGTCCGCGGCGATCGTGCCCTCCGCCGTCGCCCAGGAACTCACGGCAGACGGCATCATCGCCGAGCTGGAGGAGCTGGCCCGCGAGACCGAGGAAAACTCCCAGGACGTGCTGCGTCTCGACGGTGACGTCGTCAAGCAGGAAGAACTGGTCCGGCAGCTGGAGGGCGACGTGGAGACGGCGACCCGCGTTGCGGAAGCCGCCCGCGGCGAGCTGGACAAGCACCGCGGCGACATTTCGGAGTTCGCGCGGCAGCGCATGCGCGGTGACGTCGTGGATCCGATCACGGCCGTCATCGGCTCCAGCGATGCCCAGGACGCCCTGGACCGGTCGTCCTACGTCAACCGCATGTCCCGCGAAAGGGAGGCGACGCTGGCGGAGGTGTCGAGGCACCAGCGAGAGGCCGCCGACGGTTTCGCACGTGCCGCGGCGTCCCGGGCCCTGGCCGGCGTGGAGCTCAGCTCCCTGGAGCACCAGCGCGGCGAGCTGGAGAAGAAGTCCGGCGAGCTGGAGCGTCGGGCGCAGGAGGTCCGTTCGCGCGTTGACTCGCTGTCGCCCGAGGAGCTCGCGGCGTGGCGCGCCAAGGACAACCCGATCGTCGACGGCCTGGCCTCGCTGCTGGGCTCCTCCGGCGCGGTTGACGCGGCGATGACCAAGGTCGCTTCCCCGTACTCGTGGGGCGCGGCCGGCCCGGACGCGTTCGACTGCTCCGGCCTGATGTACTGGGCGTACCAGCAGCTGGGCAAGTCCATTCCGCGCACGTCGCAGGCGCAGTTGGCCGGCGGCACCCCGGTGAGTCGCGACCAGCTGCAGCCGGGCGACCTCATCGGCTTCTACGAGGGCATCACGCACGTGGGCATGTACGTGGGCGACGGCATGATCATCCACGCGTCGACCTACGGCGTGCCGGTGCAGGTCGTCCCGATCGAACAGGGCGGCCCCTACATGGGCGCCGTTCGCTACTGACCTGCGGGTGGTCCGCAGCCGATGACGGTTCCGGGACAGGACGACGGGGTGTTGCGCGACGACGGCCCGCGTGACGACGGCCCGCGTGGCGGCCATGGTCGCGTTTTGCTGATCACCAACGATTTTCCGCCTCGCCAGGGCGGCATCGAGTCGTATCTGCGGGATTTCTGCGGCACGCTCGATCCGGAGTCGTTGACGGTGTTGGCGTCGACGCGGATTCCCGGGTCGGAGACCCGCGATCATGATGCGGCGCTGCCGTATCGGGTTCATCGCCTGCGGGATCGGGTGTTGCTGCCATTGCCGCATGTGGCGCGGGCGGCGGCGCGGATCATCGCCGAGGAGGACATCGACGTCGTGTGGTTCGGCGCGGCCGCCCCGATGGGCCTGTTGGCGCGGGCGTGCCGACGGGCGGGGGCGCGACGGATCATTTCCACGACGCACGGCCACGAGGTCGGCTGGTCCATGCTGCCGGTGTCGCGGCGCGCGCTGCGGATCATCGGCGACGGTTCCGACGTGGTGACGTACATCTCCGGGTACACGCGCAATCGGTTCGCGGCCGCCTTCGGTCCGCGCACGGCGTTCGAGCGGCTGCCCTCCGGCGTCGACGTCGAGCGTTTCCGCCCCGACCCCGACGCCGGCGCCCGCATTCGCGCCCGTCACGGCATCGCCGCCGATCAGCCGCTGATCGTGTGCATTTCCCGGCTGGTGGCGCGCAAGGGGCAGGATTCGCTCATCGCGGCCATGCCCGCCGTCGTCAGGGCGCTTCCCGACGCCCGCCTGGTGATCGTCGGGGCCGGACCCTACGAGGCGACGCTGCGATCCCGGGCGGCGGCGTCGGGAGTCGCCGACCACATCATCTTCACCGGTTCGGTGCCTTTCGACGAGTTGCCGGACCACTACAACGCCGCGACCGTCTTCGCCATGCCCGCCCGCACCCGGGGCGGGGGACTCGACGTGGAGGGCCTGGGCATCGTCTACCTGGAGGCGCAGGCCTGCGGGGTGCCGGTCATTGCGGGTGAGTCGGGCGGGGCGCCGGAGACGGTCGTCGACGGCGTCACCGGCGTCGTCGTCGACGGTCGCGACATCGCGGCCCTGGCGCGGGCGATCACGGCGATCTGCGCGAAGCCCGAACGGGCCCGGCAGATGGGTGAGGAAGGACGCCGGCACGTCGTCACGCACTGGACCTGGGAGGTCATGGGTGCCCGCCTGCGCAGGATCCTCGCAGGAGACGCGCGCCGCGGGTAATCTCGGAGGGCATGAGCGACCGAACGCAGGGACAGATCCTGATCAACGCCCCTCGGGAGCGGATCCTCGACGTCGTCGGCGACGTGACCGCCTACCCGCAGTGGGCCACCGGCACCACCGCTGCGGAGGTCACCGAGGAAGGCGACCGTCCGCTGCGCCCCAAGCGCGCCAAGTTCACGCTGGAGACCGTGCTCAAGGACGTCTTCGAGCTGGAATACGACTGGGCGGACGACGGCGTGCGGTGGACGCTGCTGTCGTCGCAGCTGCAGAAGTCGCAGTCGGGAAGCTACACGCTGTCCGACGCCGACGGCGGGGCGGTGAAGGTGGTGTACGAGCTGGAGATCGTCACCGCCGTGCCGATGCTGGGCATGCTGCGTCGCAAGGCCGAGCACCGCATCATCGACACGGCACTGAAGTCGCTGAAGCGCCGCGTGGAGGGCCTGTCTGAGTGACCCCCGAACCCGCGCCGGGCGGTGACGCCGCCACCGGGCACCCGACGATGCCCTCCCTTTCGGAGGCGCCGCGCCACCCGGTGTACCTCGTGCCGGGGCCCCCGGGCGACCGGACCCCGGAGGATTTCCTGCCCGCGGATCTGACGTGGGCGGAGACGGGGCCGGACCCGATGGCGGAGGCGATCGGGCTGCTGCGGGAGATGGACGCCGACCCGTCGGCGTTGGACGCGCTGACCGGCTTCGCGGGTCTGGAGCGGCTGTTGGTGTGGGCGAAGGCCCAGGCGACGGCGGAGGGCGCGCCGGCCGGAGTGCGCATCGGAGAGACCGCGGACCGGCAATTGTCGTGGTTGCGCAGGCTGCAGGGCCCGGCGCAGTTGTCGGACATGCTCGATTTGATCAGCCCCCGCGTCGACCGGCATCGGTCAATGCCGGCGGTGTTCGGGGACCGGGCGCGGCGGGCGCGTCTGCTGGAGGCGTTGTGGACGTGGGGCCGGTCGTGGCAGCGCGTCGTCGATGGCGGCGGCGTTCGGCTGCGAGCCTCCGGTCCGGTTGATCCGACGGTGGCATCCGTGGCGGCGTGGCTGGGGGTCGTGGTGGAGGCGGGGACCGGTGACGCCGGTGCCGCCGGGGCCTCGGTTGCCGGAGCGGATGGGGCGGACGCGGCGGCGGAGTCCGTGCGGCGGCCGCGCCTGACGCTGGCGGATCTGGGCGTCGGCGGCGATGGCGCGCCGTTGTTTCGGCTGCGCGTCCGCGCGCCCCTGCATTTGGCGTTTCCGGAATTCGCCGGCTCGAGCGGCGGAACCGGCTCGGGCGGTGAGGCGGGTGAGGGGGAGGACGCGGATCGTCGTCAAGCTTTCCTGCTTGACGACGGCGCCGATCCGGCCGCATTTGCCGAACCCACCGTGGACGTCGACGCGTCGCCGAGGGGCGTGGCCGTGCAGGTCGCCGGGATCCCCAGGAGGTTCGACGCGCCCGCGATCCTGTCCCGTTGCGTCATGGAGAAGGTGCGCGTGACGCCGCCGGATACGTGGGTCGACGGTTGGGGGGATATTCTTGTCTGGTTCCGCGCGGATCCCGCGCAAATGCCGTGAGCGGCTGAACCACCCGACCCGCAACCCCACCCACCAGGAGCCCCACGTGACGACGCCCACCACCGCGCCCGCCGGGCCCACCATCGGCTTCGACATCGGCGGCACGAACCTGCGCGCGGCCGTGGTGTCCGCGGACGGCGTCGTCATCGACCGCATGCGGCGATCGTCGGACGGCACCGCGACGGACCTGGAGGACGGCATCGTCGAGATGACCGGCGCGCTGCTCGACGACCACCCCGATGTGGTGGCCGTGGGCCTCGCTGTGGCGGGATTCCTCGACTCGGATCGGCGCGTGGTCCGCTTCGCGCCGCACCTGCCGTGGCGCGACGCCGACGTGGCCGCCCGGGTGGGGCGGCGGCTGCCGTTGCCGGTGACCCTCGAACACGACGCCAATTCCGCGGCCTGGGGCGAGTACCGCTTCGGCGCGGCCCGCGGCGCCCGCGATTGGGTGCTGTTCGCCCTGGGCACGGGCATCGGCGGTGCGATGATGAGCGGCGGGGAGATCTACCGCGGCGCGTTCGGCACCGCCCCCGAGTTCGGTCACCTCACCGTCGTCCCCGGTGGCCGGCCGTGCTCGTGCGGCAAGCGCGGATGCCTGGAACGGTATTGCTCCGGCACGGCGCTGGCCGCCACCGCCCGCGAGCTGGCCACGACACGACGATTCGCCGGGCCGTTGGCCGCCGCGTGCATCGACGGCACGGCCACCGGAGCCGACGTCATGCTCGCCGCCCAAACCGGCGATCCGCTGGCCGTCGCCGCCGTGGGGGACTTCGCCGACTGGGTCGGTCGTGCGCTGGCGCTGGTCGCCGACGTTTTCGACCCGGAGCTCATCGTCATCGGCGGTGGCGTCGCCCAGGCCGCCGATCAGTACCTCGAGCGGGCCCGCGCGGTCTTCGGCACCGAAGTCACCGGTGCCGGACACCGGCCCACCGCCTGCATCGAGGTGGCCCGGTTGGGTGCCGACGCGGGCATGATCGGCGTGGCGGATCTGGCGAGGCGGACACCCGGTCACCTGGGAAAAACGCCCTGAACTGGTCAAACGCGAAACGCCCTGTATATTAGATCGGGTGAATAATCCCTGGTACAAGTTCTTCAAGTACGTGCTCATGGGCCCGTTCCTCCGGGTGTGGAACCGCCCGACGTACAAGGGCGGCGAGAAGATCCCCGACGAGGGGCCCGCGATCATGGCCTCGAATCACCTGGCGGTCATGGATTCCTTCTTCTTCCCGCTGGTCGCACGCCGTCAGATGACGTTCCTGGCGAAGATGGAGTACTTCACCACGCCCGGCCTGGTGGGGTGGATCCAGAAGTTTTTCTTCGCCAACACCGGCCAGGTGCCCATCGACCGCAAGTCCGGCGACGCCGCGCAGGACGCCCTCGATGCGGCCGTGAAGGTCCTCGATCGCGGTGACGTGCTGGGCATGTACCCGGAGGGCACTCGTTCGCCCGACGGTCGCCTGTACCGGGGCAAGACCGGCCTGGCCCGCGTGGCGCTGCAGACCGGGGTGAAGGTGTACCCGGTGGCGATGATCGGCACCAACAAGGCCAACCCCATCGGCACGTGGGTGCCCCGCCCGAAGAAGGTCGGCGTCGTCATCGGCGATCCGCTGGACCCGGCCGATTACGGCGATCGCGGCGACGAGTACGCCTGCGCCCGCGCCCTCACCGACGATTTGATGAAGGCCCTGCATTCGCTGTCCGGTCAGGCCTACGTCGACGCCTACGCCGCCGACGTCAAGGACTCGCTGTCGCGTGGCGACGGCTACCCGGAGGGCACCGAGCCGGGTGGACCCCTGGAGACCCCCGCCGTTCCCGCGGCGCTGTAAACGACGAACGGCGACTCTTCGCGGGCGGCGACCCCTCGGACGGTGGACCCGCGAACGGCGGGTCCCCGCCGGAGAACCACCACGACGCCCGGGCTATCCTGGGCGTCGTGCGCTATTTCTACGACACCGAGTTCATCGAGGACGGCCGGACGATCGATCTGGTCTCCATCGGTGTCGTCGCAGAAGACGGCCGCGAGTATTACGCGATTTCCTCGGAGTTCGACGCCCGGGCGGCGGGGCCGTGGGTGCGGGCCAACGTGCTTGGCCAGCTGCCCAATCCGTCGTCGCCGTTGTGGAAGCCGCGGTCGGTGATCCGCGACGAACTCGAGCGCTTTCTCCTGGCACCCGGCGCAGGCGATCCCGAACTGTGGGCGTGGGTCGGGGCCTACGACCACGTCGTCTTCGCGCAGTTGTGGGGCGACATGACCCGCCTGCCCCGCAAGATCCCGCGCTTCACCAGGGAACTCAAGCAGTACTGGGAAATGGCCGGCGAGCCGCGCCTGCCCCGCCAGGACGACGGGCGTCACGACGCGCTGGCCGATGCCCGCCACAACCTCGTGCGTTTCCGTGAGATCGCGAAGGTCCGCCCGCCGCGGTGACGGCGAGGTTGACATGGTCGGCTACGATTGCACGCGTGAGTTGGACCATTGACCTCCCCATGAACGATCTCCCCGACCTGCCGCCGCTGCCGGACGGCATCCGCGAGCGCTTCGAGGACGCCCTGTCCCGCACCGCGCTGCAGCAGCCCTCGTGGGACCCGAAGGCCGCGGCCAACGTGCGACGCATTCTGGAATCGGTGCCTCCGATCGTCGTGGCCCCCGAAGTGCGCAAGTTGAAGGAAGAGCTGGCCGACGTGGCCATGGGCCGTGCCTTCCTGCTCCAGGGCGGCGATTGCGCGGAGACCTTCGAGTCCAACACCGAGCCCCACATCCGGGCCAACATCAAGACGCTGCTGCAGATGGCGGTCGTCCTGACCTACGGCGCCTCCACCCCGGTGGTGAAGATGGCCCGCATTGCCGGCCAGTACGCCAAGCCGCGTTCGGCCGACCGCGATTCCGAGGGGCTTCTGAGCTACCGCGGTGACATGGTCAACGGCGTCGAGGCCTCCGAGGAAGCCCGCGTTCACGACCCGGCCCGCATGGTCCGCGCCTACGCCAACGCCTCGGCCGCCATGAACCTGGTCCGCGCCCTGACCGGTTCCGGCACCGCGGACCTGCACCGCCTGCACGAGTGGAACCGCGAGTTCGTCACCAATTCCCCGGCCGGCGCGCGCTACGAGGACCTGGCCCGCGAGATCGACCACGCCCTGCGTTTCATGCAGGCCTGCGGCGTCTCCGACTCCAATCTGCAGACCGCCGACATCTACTGCTCGCACGAGGCGCTCGTCGTCGACTACGAGCGCGCGATGCTGCGCCTGGCCCACGACGAGTCCGGCGACGAAAAGCTGTACAACCTGTCGGCGCACCAGCTGTGGATCGGCGAACGCACCCGCGGCCTGGACGACTTCCACGTCGCGCTGGCCGCGCTGATCGGCAACCCAGTCGGCGTGAAGATCGGCCCGAAGACCACGCCGGAGGAGGCGGTGGCCTACGTGGAGAAGCTCGATCCGCTGTTCGAGCCGGGCCGCCTGACCCTGACGTCGCGCATGGGCAACGACAAGGTCCGCACCGTGCTGCCGGCCATCGTCGAGGCGGTCGAGGCCACGGGCCACAAGGTCATCTGGCAGTGCGACCCGATGCACGGCAACACCTACAGCGCGTCCAACGGCTACAAGACCCGCCACTTCGACCGCATCGTCGACGAGGTCCAGGGCTTCTTCGAGGTCCACCGCTCCATCGGCTCCCACCCGGGTGGCCTGCACATCGAGCTGACCGGCGAAGACGTCACCGAGTGCCTGGGCGGCGCGCAGGACATCGCCGACGTCGACCTGCCGGGCCGCTATGCCTCGGCGTGCGATCCGCGCCTGAACACCCAGCAGTCGCTGGAGCTGTCGTTCCTGGTCGCGGAGATGCTCCGCAACTAAGGATCAACCCGTCCATCGCCCGTGCGCCGGGCCGGCCCGTCGATCGAGTCGGGGCCGGCCCGGCGTTCGGCTTCGGACCGGAACCCGCGCCGCGATCGGGTCCCGGGGCAGGACCGCGGCTGGTCCGGGCCCGGCGTCGGCTCGGACGCGCCCGTTCTAGAACCCGCGGACGGTGACGGTGTCGCCGCGTTTGGCGTCGCTGCCGGCGCGGGGGGACTGGCTGTAGATGCGGTCGTCGTCGCTGGCGTTGCCGTTGATCCGCAGTTTCAGGCCGCGTTCTTCGAGGCGTTCGCGGGCGTCGCCGATGGTCGAGCCGAGGACGTTGGGCACTTCGACGCGGTCGGAGACGACGATGTCGACGCTGGTGTCGGTCGGTTCGACCATGGTGCCGCCCTGCGGGGAGGTCGAGTCGACCCGGCCGGCCTTGCGGGGCGAGTCTTCGGTGCGGGTGACGTCGCGGACGACGAGGCCGGCGTCGCTGAGACGTTTGCGGGCCTCTTCGAGCGTCATCCCCTCCACGTCGGGGACTTCGATTCCGTTGTTGACGGTGAGCGTGACGTCGGAGCCGCGTTCCAGTCCGGTGCCGGGTTCGGGGTTGACGGACAGCACGGTTTCGGGGTCGTGGGTGTCGGAGAACTCCTCGACGACGTCGGCCACGGTCAGGCCGACGTCCTCGATGACTTCCCGGGCGTCGTCGATGTGCAGTCCGACGACGTCGGGCACGTTGACGGGGGCGCGTCCCTTGGACAGGTGGACGGTGACGGTCGACCCGGTGGCGACGGTTTGCCCGGCGGCGGGGTCGGTCATGAGGATCGCGCCCTTGGGGACGGTTTCCGAATACATGGGGTCGCCGGTGGCTTCGACGAGGGTGCGTTCCCGCAGCATCGTCGAGTACCGGGAGGGGGAGCGGTCGGCGGGCAGCGCGGGCACGGTGGGGCGGCCCAGGCTGACCAGGACGGTCACGGGCGCTCCTTTGACGGCGCGTGCCCCGGCGAGCGGTTCGGTGCCGATGACCTGCGATTGCGGCACCACGTCGTGGTATTGCTGCCGGGATATCGGTTCGAATCCGGCGTCGGACACGGCCGCCGACGCCTGTTGTTCGGTCATGCCGGAGATCGACGGCACTTCGCCGTAGCGTCCGGAGCCCAGCCACCAGGCGCCCAGGCCCATGCCCAGGGTCGCCACGAGGGCGATGATGAGCCAGATGGCGAAGCCGGTCCGGGTGCGTTGGCGTCCCTCCCGGGCCCGTGCTTGACGACGGTCCGGCGTGGCCGCCCGTCCACCGCGTCGCTCAATGGCACCGGCGTCGACGGCGGTGTGGCGCGCGCCCCACTCGTCGACGGCGCCGGGGCGAGTCGCCCAGTCGTCGGCGGGACGGTCGGCGAAGTCCTCGTCGCCGTACTCGTCGCGGTATTCGTCGTCGACGTACCGGTCGGCGTACCGGTCGGCGTACCGGTCGTCGTGACGGTCGCCGCCGTACCCCTCCTCGTCATAACGGTCGTCGTAGCCGTCGCCGTCATCGGGGGAGGTGAACATGCCGGGTGCCGGCAGGGGAGCGGCCGGAACGTCGTGGCGAGTTTCGTTCATCCGGTCATGGGCATGCGGCCCGAACAAACCGGGCTCCGGCGGGCCGTCGAAAAGCTCGGTTCCGCGCACGTCCTCCGGATCCGGCGCCGCGAGGTCGTCCTTCGTCCGGGACGCGCGGTGCGCCGCCGAATCGACCGGGGCGGGCACCCGAAACGGCGGCAGCCCCAGCACGCCGACGATCTCCTCCAGTTCCGCGGCGAACTCCGCGGCCGAGGCGAACCGGGCGGACGGCTCGCGGGCGCAGGCTCGGGCGACGAGCTCGTCGAACTCCGGCGGCACGCCGTCGATGGCCTCCGACGGCGGCGGCACGTCCTTGTTCAGGCGCTGCAGGGCCACCGCCAGGGACGTGTCGCCGGAAAACGGCGTCGACCCCGTCAGCAGCTCGTAGAGCAAGATGCCCGTGGAATACACGTCGGACGCCGGGGTGATCTCCGCGCCCGTGACCTGTTCCGGAGACAAGTACCCGACCGTGCCGACGATCACCGAATTCGACGTCACCTTCGAATCCGCCGCAGCCCGCACCAACCCGAAGTCGGCGAGCTTGACCTTGCCGGAATCGGAGATGAGCACGTTTTCCGGCTTGATGTCGCGATGCACCATCGACCGGTCATGGGCCAACGACAACGCCCGCAACACCGGGGCCAGCACCGCGGCCGCCGCATGCGGGGGCATGGGGCCTCGCTCGCGGAGCAACTCGCGCAGCGTGCCGCCGTCGACCAACTCCATGATCAAGAAGACGTGCCCCGCGGCGTCATGGCCTTGGTCGTAGACGTTGACCAGCGACTCATCGGCCATGCGCGCCACCGCGCGGGCCTCCCGCTCGAACCGGGTGCGGAAGGACTCGTCGTGGACGAATCGGGGGTCCATCACCTTCGCGGCGACGTCCCGGCCCAGCCGCAGATCCGTTGCCCGGTGCACGGAACTCATGCCGCCGCGTGCGATGAGCGGACCGATGCGGTACCGGCCGTCGAGGACGTCGCCCTCGCTCACTTCAGCCATAAGCCCCTTCTCCTCCCATGTGACGCCCACCAGTATGACCGACCGCCGCGCGCCGGTGCCAACGCGGTCGGACGTCGCCGCCGGGCGCGGTAAGGTTGCGGCGTGAGAAAGATCCCCACGTGCCCCGATGTCCTGCCCGCCGACGAAGAGACCCTGGTCGTCCCCGACGTCGCCGACCGACTCGGCGTGCCGGTGACCCGCGTCCACGCGATGCTGCAGGAGGGCAAGCTCGTGGCCGTCGACCGCGGCGGAGTGCCCCGGGTGCCGGCGCTGCTTCTCGACGACGACGGCGTCAACAAGTTCGCCGCGGGCGCCCTGGCCGTTCTCTCCGACGGCGGCTTCCGCCCCCACGAGGCGTTGACGTGGCTGTGGACCGAAGACGAGTCGCTGCCCGGCCGCCCCATCGACGCGTTGCACGGACACCTGGCGCGCGAGGTCATCCGCCGCGCCCAGGCGATGGCGTTTTAAACCACCCGGACGGCTTAAATCATCCGGACGGCGGAGTCACCGCGGCGGGTCGTCGTCAAGCGACCCCCGCCACCGCACCGCCCGGCGGACGTCGCCGTTGACCAGCCACCGCAGGGCGAACCACGCGGCGACGGTGATGACGATCATCCACGGCACGTCGTAAAAGCGGTTGTTGCCGCCGCCGGAAAACGACAGGCACAGAATCAGCGTGGCCACCACCGTGCCCTGGACCAGCCACCGCGGCGGCCGGAACGTGCCGATCGGCGTGAGCAGGCTGGCGTAGTACCAGGGCAGGGCCACCGCGTTGAACACCACGGCCACGCCGTAGGCCGCGACCATGCCGGCGACGTTGCGGCGCGGATTCTGGCGGAAGACGAACCAGCACGCCACCAGACCGACGACCATGATCACCGACGACACCCGACGCGTCACGGCGACGATGGAGTTGAACACCACCGTGTCGTCGATCCACGCCATCACCGCCGCGATGGCGCCCGCCACCGCCGACGGCGCGGCCAGGGGGTTGATCACCTTCGTGTTGCCGCTGATCTCCGTCAGCCAACCCCACGTCGAACCCGTCAGCCACGTCACCGCCGTCAATGCGCCGACCATGAGCGCGGACATGCCGATGCCGTAGCCCAGCAACGACGGCACTCGGCGGAAGACGGCGGACCAGTCGGCCAGCTCGCCGCCGCGGGTGACTGCGATCCACACCAGAAACGGCAGCGCGATGACGGCCGTCGCCTTCAACGACACCGCCACGCCGATGAGCAGGGCCGCGACGACCGCGCCGCGCAGGCGGGGCATCATCAGTCCCGCCGCCAACGCCAGCGACACCAGGCCGACCATGATCGACTCGTTGTGCAGACCCGCCACCAGGTGCAGCAGCACCAGGGGATTGAGCACGCCCAGCCACTGCGCCGACGCCGGATCGCCGCCGAGCTTCACAGCGATGCGCGGCACCGACCACACGATGGCCAGGAACCCCAGCACGCACAGGATGCGGAACAGCACGATGCCGACGGTGATGTTGTCGCCGACGATGCGGGTGATCACCTCGTTGATGCCCAAATGCAGCGGGCCGTACGGGGTGGTGGTGTTGCGCCAGTCGGCGGAGACCTCCAGCAGCATGGGGCCGGGGTTGACCGCCGCGCCTTCGCTGTACGGGTCGAAGCCGTCGCGCATCATCGCGCCCTGCATGAGGTACGAGTAGATGTCGCGCGAGAAAACCGGGGCCGACACCGACAGGGGGATGAGCCACCACAGCAGCGACCGGTTCAGCGTGCGCAGACGGTCGACGGCGGGGGCGGGGCGGTCGAAGATGAGCCGGCGGCCGGCGAGCAGCCAGGCGGCGAGGATGCCGACGACGCCGACCCAGATGAAGATCTCGAACAGCGCGAAACCATGCCCGTAGGTGATCCACCCCAGGCCCAGCGCGTCGACGATGCCGCCGCGGTAGCGGGTCGCGCCGGCGCCGTAGGAACCCAGGGCCACGAACAGCGCGCCGACGAAGCCGAGCTTTGCGGAGTCGGTCCACCAACGGTCGCGGGTGGAGGGTGCGGCTTCGGGCTTTCCGACGGCCGGTGCGGTGTCCGGAGACGGCGTGGACGTGGTTGCGGCGTCGGCGGTCACCGGACCGCACCTCCCGTGAATCGATCGGCGGCCAGAGCGCCGGAGAGCATGACGGTGGGCACGCCCACGCCCGGCACCGTCGTGGACCCCGCCAACACGAGGTTCGACGGCAGGCGCGGGGAAAGATTGCGGGGACGGAACGGCCCGGTCTGGCGGAACAGGTGCGCCAACCCGAACGGGCTGCCGTCGATCATGCCCTGCTCGGCCCAGGTCGCCGGGGTGTCGAGTCGCCCGACGGACCAGCGCTCGGAGATGCCCGTCAACCCCCGGTCCTCCAGGACGGCGGTGACCTCCGCCAGGTGCGCGGGGCCGACGAGATCCCAGTCGACGTCGGCCGACGCCAGATTCGGGCACGGCGCGAGGACGCTGACCGGCTCCCACTCCCGGCCCTCGGCGTCGACGACGATGCGGTCGGGGCACGTGACGGCGGGGCGGGTGACCAGCAACGACGGATCCGACATGAGGGAACCGCCGCGCGGCGAGGAAATCTGGCGGAACGTGTCGTCCCACGCCTCGCCGAAGGAGATCAGATGATGCCGATCGGGCCACTTCCTCGTCACCTCCACCGGCGCGGCACCGTGGGCGACCATCGCCGACGGAGATGACCTCGTCGGGATGATCCGCTTCTTGGCCGGAGCGCCGGCGTCGTCAAGCCAACCCTTCACGACCGGAAGATCGACGGTGGCGACGATGCCGTCGCAGGGCAGGGACTCGTCGCCGCATTCCACCGCGGTGACGCCGCGGCCGCGACCGTCGACCGCAAGACCCGTCACCGGAGCGGACAGACGCAACGTGCCGCCCGCACCGACGAAAGCCTCCGCCATGACCTCGGCGATCGCACCCATGCCCGACCCCGTGCGCGACGCGGTGGGGTAGAAGACGCCCATCGACGTATCCATGTGCGCGATGCAGCCGTACACCGCCCGCGCGCTCTTCGGCGCAACGCCTGCGTACAGGGCCTGGAAACTGAACACGCGGGCCAACAGCTCATCGCCGAGCAGCGACTCCACCCGGCCGCCCAACGAACCGAACGCCCCGAGCTGAAGCAGATGCCCCAAATCGCCCGCCGTGCCGGAATCACCGACCATGTCCAGCGGAGAATCGAAACTCGCCGCCATGAAATGCGGATACGCCGACGCGAACATCTCCGCCAACCACTCGCGCAACCGGTGATACCCCTCGACGCGCGGGGCGGGATCATCGCCGCCTGCCTCCGCGAACCGGGCGATCTCGGCGGCCATGCGGGAAGCGTCGCCGTAGACGTCCAGCGCCCGGCCATCGTGGAACATCGCATGGTAGGCGGGGGCCAGGCGTTCGACCCGGAACGCCGGGTCCACGTCGGAGATCCGCTTGCCGACGGCCGACAGCGCCGACTCGACCAGCTGGGGCATCGTCCACACCGTGGCGCCCGTGTCGGTGCGCACGGTCACGCCCGCGCCGGGCACCCGAACCTCCTCGGTGGCGCAACGACCGCCGACATGGTCGGCCGAATCGACGACCGTGACGCGGTGGCCCGCACCCGTCAGATGCAGCGCGGCGGTCAGCCCGGCCAGGCCCGCGCCGATGACGACGATGTCCCGCTCCCGTCCTCCATCACCGGCGGGGACGCGGCGCCGGGGGCCCGGCACCGGCGACAGCGGCAGGAACTTCATGAAGGCGGGGGCGGGATTCTGCAAGGGGGTTCGACCTCGATGTCTGTGGCGGATGATCCGGGCGGGTGACCCGGCGGGGGCCGGCGGGGCCGGGGACTACCAGGCCCGGGCGGTGGCGCGGCGGCCCATGTCGGCCAGACGCTCCCGCTGTTCCTCGACGATCGGCGCGGACTCCAGGGCCTCCAGGCCACGGCGGGTCAGACGGTCGATCTCGAGCTCGATCTGCTCGTCGGCACCCGAAGCGTGGATGAGATCCCGCAGTTCGGCGACGTCGTCGAGACCGTCGACCCGGCCGAGCTTCTCGTCCAGATGATGCGCGCCGTCCGGATCGGTGACGCGCAGACGTTCCAGGGCGGTGGCCACCAGCACCGTGCGCTTGCCCTCGCGCAGATCGTCGCCCGCCGGCTTTCCGGTGACCTCGGGGTCGCCGAACACGCCGAGCTGGTCGTCGCGAAGCTGGAAGGCGATGCCGATGTCCATGCCGAACTCGCGGTAGGCGTCGACGATGTCGTCGCCGGCGCCGGCGATGGCCGCACCGATGTGCAGGGGACGCTCGATGGTGTAGGCGGCGGTCTTGTAGCGGTTGACCTTCTCCGCGACGCCCACGCGCGAATCGCCGGACGCTTCCGCCGTGATGTCGAGCAGCTGGCCGCCCAACACCTCCGTGCGCATGCGCCACCACGGCTCGCGGGCCCGATTGCGGGCGGCATCGGTCAGACCCGACCCGTGGAACATGTCGTCGGCCCAGGCCAGGGCGATGTCGCCGGCCAGGATCGCCACCGAATGGCCGTAGTGGACGGCGTCGCCGCGCCAGCCGTTGTCTCTGTGGCGTGCCTCGAAAATCTTGTGCACCGTCGGATTGCCGCGGCGAGTGTCGGAGGCGTCGATGATGTCGTCGTGGATCAGCGCGCAGGCCTGGATGAACTCCAGCGCGCACACCGACCGGAACACCGCCTCGGCGTCCTCGACATCGGCGTGCATTCCCCTGTCGCCCCCGGCGCCGAGCCAACCGGCCCAGGCGAAGGCGGGCCGCACCCGCTTGCCGCCGAGCAGCGTGAAGTCGCTCAGCGCACCGATGACCCGGGAGAACTCCTCGTCGATGTCGGCGACCATCGCCGACCGGGCGTCGAAGAAATCGGTCAACGCTCCGGTCACCGCGGCGGGGACGTCGCGGGGGGACATTCCGGGGTCGATCACCGGGTACTTCGCAGAGTCGGCCATTACGCCACCTTTCGGGTGCATTCGCCTGTATTCGTCGCCACACGAGACCCGGGTCGGCCACGTCTGGCATTCTCCCCATAAGATAACCGGTCATGTCCGAATTCCCGCCACCGGCGGTGGGCCGCCAGGTTCCGATCCGCCATGCGTTGACCCTGCCGAGCCCCGGCCCGATCCCGTTCTCCGTCGAGTTCATGCCGCCGCGGGATGACGCGGCGGAAGAACGACTCCTGCGCGCCGCGGAGGCCTTCCACGACCTGGGGGCGTCGTTCGCTTCGGTGACGTACGGTGCGGGCGGTTCCTCCCGAGACCGCACGCTGCGCATCGCCGAACGCGTTTCCCGCGAGCCGTTGACCACGTTGGTGCACCTGACGCTGGTCGGACACTCCGTTCCGGAGCTGCGGCAGATCCTGCGCGCGTACCTCGAACGCGGCCTGACCAACCTGCTGGTCCTGCGCGGGGACCCGCCGGGCGACCCGCTGGGCGACTGGACGCCGACCCCGGATGGTCTGCAGTACGCCTCGGAACTCATCGAGCTGATCCGCGACGAGGAGGAATTCGCCGATTTCGAAATCGGCATCGCCTCCTTCCCGGAGGGCCATTTCCGTGCGCCCGACCTGGAGTCCGACACCCGCTACACGCTGGCGAAGCTGCGTGCCGGCGCGGAGTACTCGATCACCCAGATGTTCTTCGACGTCGACCACTACCTGCGGTTGCGCGACCGTCTCGTGGCGGCGGACCCGGAACACGGCGCGAAGCCGATCATTCCGGGGCTCATGCCGATCACGTCGATGCGGTCGGTGCGTCGTCAGCTGGAGCTGTCCGGTTCGGCGCTGCCGCCTGCCCTCGACGAGCGTCTGACGCGTGCGGCGGCCGGCGACGAGGAAGCCAACCGCGACGAGATCCGAAAGGTGGGCATCGAGGTCACCACCGAAATGGCCGAGCGCCTCATTTCCGAGGGCGTGCCCGGCATCCACTTCATGACCCTCAACTTCGCCCGCGCCACCCAAGAGGTCCTGCACAACCTCGGCATGGCGCCGGCGTGGGGAACCGGGCAGGACATGGTCCGGGGCGGTTTCTGACCGTCAGTTGGGGAGTCGGCGGGTGGAGCGCTGATCAGTCGCGCATGTCGTGGTCGCGGCGCGCCCACAAAACCACCAACAAGGCGGCGAGGATGCCTGCGGCGGTGGTCAAACCGACCCACAACAGCAGCTGGTCACGGTCGGTGCTGCCCGCCGGGGACGTCGCCCAAAACGTCGAGTCGCGTCCGCCCTCCATGGTCCAGCGCACCGTGTGCCCGCCGTCGACCGTGCCGTTCGTGCCGGTCACCGGCGCGGGGAACGCGATGGCCAACGTCACCCGGGAACCGGGGAAACGGGTCAGCGAGGCCTTGCCGTTCAACGACACCTGATTGCCGCCGACGCGCTCGAGCTCGAGATCGATCGCGTCGCCCGCCGCGGAACCGACGAGGTCGTGCACCTCATCGAACGTGAGATCGCGCAGCGTGTACGTCGCGGTGCGACTGTCGCCGGAGTGGCCCGTCTCCACGGTCACGGCATCACCGAAGTTCTCCGGAATCTCCCAGAGATTCTCCCGCGACGTCGCGTTCTGCGGCATCGCCACATGCACGGTGCCGTTGACGCGGTCGGACCCCGAAATGGTCACCGCAGCATCGGCGGTGAAACATCCCGCCAACGCGAACACCGGCACGATCACCGCCAACAGTGCCATGAACCGGCGACGAAGTCCCTCAGCGGTCATCGTGGGGACTCCTTCCCTCCGGTCGGGTGGACGCAGGGGCGGCGGCGTCGTCAAGCGAATCATCCGCGGTCAAGGGAAGCGGGGCACCGAGCACCGCGAAGGGGCGCGAATCGCCCGCGAAATGGAAATGACGCAGCACATCGCCGAAACCCAGGCGCCGGTACAGACGCCAGGCACGGTTGGCCTCGGCGGGAACCTCGGGAGTCGACAGGAGAACACGGCGCTCCCGACGACCGTGCATGAGCTCGCGGATGAGGCGTTCGCCGAGGCCGGCACCTTGATGCCGCGGATCGACGTGAATTTCGGCCAACTCCACGTAATCGGTCAACGTGTCCGACACGACGTGAAGGGGAGTGCGGCGCTCCGCCATCCCCGCACGAACCTGGACATGCCACCACTGCGTCGGCGTACCCGACTGGCAGTAGGCGACGCCGACCAAAGGAAAAGAGACGTCGGTCAACGCCACATGCGGGGAGACGTCCTCCGGATGCGCCACTGCGGCCACCGCCGCCCACCCCGGCTCGTGGCGGGCGAACGCCCACGCCCGAACGCGCGAGTCGACGATCGACGGGTCATAGCCCATCGCTTCGACGTAAAGGGAGACGGCCTCATGAAGCCGAAGCCGGAAAATCCGTTCCGGCATGGGGAGGACGCTGTATCGCACCCGTACAGCTTAACCGGGGTTGCCAGCGGCGCGGCGAAAAGTCGGTGTTCGGGCGCGTAAACGAACCTTGCGTGCGAATGGGTGTTCGAATATTCTGAAGGGGAATCCGGGGAGGCTCTTGCTGTTCGGGGTGTCGCGGAGGCGATGGTGGGCCGGTGGTGCGGAACCCATCGAACGAATGATTGGAGCTTCGCCGATGCCTGTGGTGGTGCGTCGGACGAGGCGATGGACATGGAAGGAAAGGAGAAGACCAATGGCACGCGTGGAACAGGGGAGGAGTGCGGTGGTGGCGCCGTCGGGGCTGTCCGCTCAGGCCGTTTCCTTCCTCGGGCGGGCGGACTCGCTGCTCGCGCAGGCCAAGACCGCGTCGCCGGCTGACCGACTGGACCTGTCGTACCAGGCGGCGCTGCGGGTGGCCGGTGCGGTGATCGCCGAGAAGCCCGGTCGGCGACGCAAGTCGGACAACGGAGCCTGGGCGCGGGTGCGCAGGCACGCTCCGGCGTACGCGCCGTGGGCCGCGCGGTTCGAGGCTCTGACGCCGCGATGGGAGGATGTGCGCATCGGGCTGGCCCGTGGCGTCGATGAATTGGAGGCCCGGCGAGTGCAGGCTCTGGCCACCGATTTTCTCGCCGAGGTGGAGGCCGATTTCGGAATGCTTCCCGACGTCGCCTGATCATGTGGGAAAGCGGTGGTTTGTCTGGGGGAGACGTGCGTACACTGGCCCTACGGGCGACACCCGTCGGAATTTCTTCCGGCCCCCGGCCGGTCACGTGGAATGCGGGGGCAGGTTCGGGAACAAAAGAGGCGCGTCGGCCGTTGAACCCCATAGAGCGTTCGCCGTCGGCGGTGGCAGGTGTCGCCGCCGGGGGGCGTGGATGATGTGAAGTACGAGTAGCCCGACCGTGAGTCAGGGGAGGAAACCCATGGGACTTTCCGAGCAGGAACAGAGGATGCTGGCCGAGATCGAATCGGCGCTGTATGCAGAGGATCCGAAGTTCGGCTCCACGATGTCCGGAAAATCCATGGGGTTCGAACACGGTGGCGCGCCGCGCGGATTCTCGCCCCGGGTCATCGCCATCATCGGCGTCGGTCTGCTGCTTCTCGTTGGCGGCATGGCGTTGGCGACCACCAGCCTGTGGTTCCTGGCGCTGAGCATCATCGGATTCTTGGCCATGTTCGGCGCCGGCGTGTGGGCGTTGACCGGATCGGGTGACGGCTCCCCCCTCGTGTCCGTCGGCGTCGGCGGTTCCCGCGGATCCGGCGCCAAGAAGCCCCGCCGCCAGGGACCCGCAGGCGGCGGCATGGAAGACCGCTTCCGCGGCCGCTTCCAGGACCGCTGACGAACCAGCCCGAAGGAACGCCATCCCGCGCCGTGGTTCGCGGGTTCGGGCCGTGTGCGTCGGCGTATGCACGTCGGCGTAATCCAACGACTCACGTCGGCATAACCCGCCATCCGGCCCCCTCGCCATGAGGGGGCCTTTTTCGTGCGCCACGAGGCTCAGCCGCGGCGACCGATACCGCTCCGCTGCCGCGTCCCACTCCAATCCGTCGCATTAACCACTCCGCTCCACCGCAGCGCCCCACTTCGCCCCACCGCGGCCACCCACTTCGCCCCACTGGCGTTTCGTTGGCCATTGCCGGGAGGGGGATGGTGGGCATTGGCGCGTGGGGCGAAAAAGGGGAGAATCCGCGATGGGTCCTGCATTTGGCCTGTTTGAAGGCTGTATTTCGCCAGTTCGCGCCCGGATCCTCCGCTTTTGCTCACGCCCCTTGGTGTGTGACCTGCGGCACTTGAAGGCGACGCGCCGGTCGGTGGAAATCGTCGTCAAGCATGCTGCGTGACACTGCGCACGGGCGGACGCTCCACCTGCGAATATGCAGGTTGACAGGTTAAAGGCGCTGAAAAACCGCAGGAAAGTGGGGCGGAAGGTGTTGCTTGTGGGGCAAAGTGGGGTACTGTGGGCCGTGATGTTGGAGAGGTCGACCGACATCGCAGAAAAAAGACGAATACCGATGAGATGACGAGATGCGGCGCCACCGCGTCGGCCGGACAAGGGGAGAGGAGCCGGAAACGACATGTTCCTCGGCACCTACACCCCGAAGCTGGACGACAAAGGTCGCCTGACGCTCCCGGCGAAGTTCCGCGACGAACTCGCCGGCGGGTTGATGGTGACCAAGGGGCAGGACCACTCGCTGGCCGTCTACCCCAAGGACGAGTTCATCCAGCTCGCACAGCGCGCGACGAAGGCATCCCGGACCAACACCCGGGCCCGCGCCTTCATCCGCAACCTGGCGGCGAGCACGGACGAACAGCGGCCCGACGGGTCGGGGCGCATCACGTTGTCGGCGGATCACCGCAAATACGCGGGCCTGACCAAGGAATGCGTGGTCATCGGATCCATCGATTTTCTGGAGATCTGGGACAAGCAGTCCTGGGAGGCCTACCAGGCGGAGCACGAAGAGGACTTCTCCGACGGCGAAGACGATTCGCTGTTCGGGGTTCTGTAGGACTCGCCGCGCCGCCCGGGACGGGAGCGTCCGCAAGGACTCTGTCCGAACCGACCCTGGTGTACTTCCCCGATACCAGGTCCGGTTCGGGCAGGGCCCTGTGCACGCGCCCCGCGGATGACGCCGAGCGAGGTAAACGAAACCGATTGCGATTCTTCCGGAGGGAGTGCCGATGACCGATGTCAACGATGTGACTGGAGTGGCCAACGGTGCTGAAGTTGTGCCGGAAAGTGCCTCGGCAGCGGCCACCGCATCGACTCCCGGCGACCGCAAATCCGGCGAGCACGGCCACGTGCCCGTCCTCCTGCATCGGGTCACCGAGCTCCTCGAACCAGGCATCACCGGCGTTGGCTCCCCGGACGGGACCGGCGCCGTCGTCGTCGACGGCACCCTCGGCGCCGGCGGTCATGCGGAGCACCTGCTGGAGACGTTCCCCGGCCTGCACCTCATCGGCCTGGACAGGGATGCCGCCGCGCTGACGTCGGCGCGTGAGCGGCTGGCTCGTTTCGGCGATCGGTTCGTCGGCGTCCAGACGCGGTTCGACGGACTCGCGGACGTCATCGGCATCGACGGCGCCGTCGCGGTCCCGGGTTTCGACCCGGAGGATTCCGGCAATCTCGACCCGGACGCCCCGGCCATCGCGCTGGCCCGCGAGGTCGGTCTTGCCGGCGCGTTGTTCGATCTCGGCGTGTCCTCCATGCAGCTCGACCAGGTCGACCGTGGTTTCGCGTACCGCGTCGACGCGCCGCTGGACATGCGGATGGACCCCACCACGGGCCCGACCGCGGCGGACGTCCTCAACGGGTACTCGCACGGTGATCTGGCGCGGATCCTCTCGACGTACGGCGACGAGCGTTTCGCGGGCCGAATCGCCGCGGCCGTGCTGAGGGAACGCGAGAAGGAGCCGTTCACCACGTCGGGCCGTCTCGTGGAGTTGCTTTACGACGCCATCCCCGCGGCATCCCGCCGAACGGGAGGGCATCCCGCGAAGCGCACGTTCCAGGCGCTGCGCGTGGAAGTCAATCGGGAGCTCGAGGCGCTGGAAAACGTCCTGCCCATGGCGTGCGAGGGACTTGCCGTCGGTGGCCGGGCGGTGTTCATGAGCTACCAGAGCCTCGAGGACCGCCTGGTCAAGCGTGATTTCGCCGAACGCGTGAAGTCCACGACGCCGGCCGGGCTGCCGATGGAGCTTCCGGGTCACGAGCCCAAGTTCCGGTTGGTCACCCGCGGCGCCGAAAAGGCGGACGCAGCGGAGATAGCGGACAACCCGCGTGCCGCACCGGTGCGCGTGCGATGCATCGAACGCGTCAGGCCGGATTGACGGAAGTCGGGAAAGCCCTCGGCGGCCACCACCACAAGGCGACAACCGAATAACAGCACCCCCAGCCCCCCCACTCACCACCACCGACCCGCCGCTTGCGGCGTAGACCACGGGAGAAGCCATGGCAGCCACCATCACGGACGACGCCCCCACCCGCACGATCGGGCGTGGCCGCGTCCACTCGCCGGCCGCCCCCGCCCCGCACCGCCGAAACAAGGGCCGCAGGTCGGCGTACCGGGGGCGCACCGGTTCCCGGCAGGTCGTCTCCCTCAGGGGACGCCGCCTGACGAACACGACGGAGGACCGTTCCACCGTCCGCTTCGCCGCCGGTTCGATCATGGTGGTCGTGCTGGGCATCATCCTCGCGATGGTGCTCTCCGGCCTGTCCACCTCCCAGTCCTTCGAACTCAACGCGGCCCGCAAGGAAGAGCAGCGTCTGCGCGACGGCATCTCCGTCCTCGAGCGCGACGTCGAGTTCCAGCGGTCCACCGCGGAAATCGCCCGTCGCGCCACCGAGATGGGCATGGTCAACGTCGAACAGCCGGCGATCCTCGTCGTCGGCGAGGATGGCGCGGTCCACGAGGTGCGTCCGGGTGACCCGGAGCACCAGCGCATCGTCGACATCAACGGTGCGGCCGAGCGCCCCGATGCCCCGACCTCGGACCCCGCCGAGACCGAATACGTCCCGGGCATGCAGGCCCCGGCCGTCCAGGAGGCCAGCCCGGCGGCCCCGCAGCTGCCCGCCCAGGCCCCGTACGCCCCGGCTCCCGCCCCCGCCCCGG
>NZ_KV787095.1:0-3802 GCF_001807025.1 Corynebacterium sp. HMSC11E11
CCCGCCACCCGACGACCGGGTGGCGGGGGCGCTGGTCTTTCTCCGTAATCGAATCGACGTGGACCATTCATCCGTCGTTAACCCGTTCCGGGACGCGTGCCGGTATTTTGTTTGGTCAGTGAAGCTGTGCGAGCGTGGGCTCGGCATACGAAAGAACCGGGAGGAACAATGGAGCAACGCAAACCGTCGCGATCAGTGGGAACGTCACGGATCATCGGATTGGCGACGGTAGCGGCGATCGTCCTCGGTGTGGGGGCGTGGGCCATCGCCGAGTTCGCGATGGGCACGCCGCGTTCCGATGCGATCGGCTCGGGGGCGTCGGCCGCCGGACTGGTCCTCGTCATCGCCGTGATCTACGCCGTGTTTGTGGCGCTGCGTTCCGGAAAGGAACGCTGAACGGTCGATTCGCGGGCCGTCGTCGAGCAAAGGCGAACGCGGAGCCGTTCGTGAACCGGGTCGGCGAGGCTGACGTCGACCGGCGGGTTACGGCGAGACCGGCTTTTCCTCCAGCGTCAGGCAAATCGAATTGATGCAGTAGCGCTGATCGGTGGGGGTGGGGTAGCCCTCGCCGGTGAAGACGTGGCCCAGGTGCGACTCGCAACGGGCGCAGAGCACCTCCGTACGGCGCATGCCCAGGCTGTCGTCGGCGCGCTCGATGACGGCGTCGCCGGCCAGCGGGGAAAAGAACGACGGCCACCCGCAGTGCGAATGGAACTTCTCCGTCGAACGGAACAACTCCGCGCCGCAGGCCCGGCAGGAGTAGACGCCCTCGGTCTCGGTGTCGGTGTACTCGCCGACGAAGGGGGCCTCGGTGCCGGCCAGCCGCAGCACCCGGAACTCCTCCGGGGTCAGGCGGGCGCGCCACTCGTCGTCGGTGAGGTTCCAGTCGTTCGTCATGCGTGCGTCCTTTCCGTCGGTCCCGAGTCCGCCGGTCGTGTGCCGGGGCGTTCATCCGTTGCAACGGCGGACCGGGCCGACGATGTTCCAACCCGCCCGAAAAACGACGTCGCGCCGGCGCGCCCCAACCAGTCGTAGTCTGCCGCGTGCTCCTCGATGGTCCACTTGATCAGCACCGCGAACATGGTCAGGCACAGCAGCATCCAGCCGATCCACGCCATCACCTGGATCCACAGCAACGAGCCCACGGCGTAGTCGTCCATGAACCAGTTGAGGCTGAAGTAGAACATGGTCGCCGCCAAGCCGGCGGGGGCGTTGAGCACCAGCGAACGGGGAGCGTCGCCTTGGGCGTCCGAGGGGCCGAAGAGAGCGTGGAAGATGCCGATGAACGTCGGCAGGATCAGCAGCGCGTAGTACTGCTGGCCCAGCGAGCTCAGCAGGAGCACGCCCGTCATCAGTACGCCGGACGTCGACAGGGCCCAGAAGACCTCGTCGCGCCACTGCCACCGCAGCAGCAGGATCAGCGCGAAGATCACCGGCGCGGCAAACGCGATGAGCCATAGCTTCACCAGCAATTCCGGGGCCCCGAAGTAGAGCAGCTCGCCGGAGATGGACGCATTGGCGTGGAGGCGAACCTCGCCCAGGTACGGAATCGTACGCTCGACGTATCCCATCGGGTCGGCGGCCAACGGCCATGCCACGATGTTGAACGCCACCGGGATGCCGAAGGCCCAGATGATGGTCGACCAGTCCTTTCGCACGAAGGCGAGGAACAGCAACGGCGCGACGATGGGCTTGACCGTGATGGCGAGGCCCAGGACGATGCCCGCCAGCGTGCGGCGACCGCCGAGGAGAAGGACGATGAACAGCACCTGGGCGAGCATCAGCGTGCCGTTGACGTTGGCGAAGCGCAACGTGCTGGTCGCCGATTCGGTGAGGAACGTCAGTGCCAGCGTCAATGGCACGATCCAGCTGGTCAGCGACACGCGACACAACCGCAACAGCAGGAGGACCGCCGCGACGATGCCCGCGGCCTGCACGAAAATGAACCACATCCGGGCCGTGTCGTAGTCGCCGAGCCACGTCACCGGCTGCAACGCCAACGTGCCGCCGGGGGAGTACAGGTAATGCGGGTCCACGTGCGCGTAATTGGCCGTGTACACGGGGTTGCCGTCCCCGAACCGGATCAGGGCGCGCCACACCGTGGTGAAGTCGTCGGTGCCGCCGCTTTGGTGGGGCAGCGCCCAGGCGCGGTGGATGATCATGAAAATCGCCAATGGCCACAACAAGGGGGCCACCATCCGCCGGGCGTGGGCGCGTGCGCCGTCGGTCGTCGTCGGGGAGGTAGTCACGGGTACGAAGCTACCCGGCGGCGTCCCCGGAATAGCGGACAAAAAGGTGCGAGTCGTCAAATGCCGCCGCCTCCGCCCGGAAGCCGAGGGGGAGTGCGGAGCCGGTGGCGTCGAAGGTGTCGGTGGCGTTGGTGTCACCGTCGGAGTGCGAGTTTCCGTCCGCCTCTTCCCGGGAACCGAACGTCGCCGGCCCGTCGCCGACGACCATCGGCGCCAAGGTCACGTACGCGCGGTCCACCACATTGGCGCGGAGAAAATCGCGGTACACGCCGGGCCCGCCCTCCAGGGCGATGCGCGTGAGGCCGCGCCGTCGCAAAGCATCGACTACCCGGTGCGGCGCGGTGTCGGGGACGTCGAGGAACTCCGCCCCGGCGGCGGCGAGGGCTTCGCGACGATCCGGCTCGGCCCGTCCGCCCCCGACGAGAATGGGCGGATTATCGGGGTCGTCGAAGATCGCGGAATCCGCATCGACCGAGAACGAGCCGCTGAGCACCGCCAACCGGGTCGGGGCCGCCGCGGGACCGTAGTTTTCGGCGTGCACCGTGCCGGCCCCGACGAGGACGACGTCGCTCGCGCGGCGCACCGCCTGCAGCAGCGCGGCGTCGGCCGGATTGCCCAGGCCGCCGGACACCCCGTCGACTGCGGCGCGGCCATCGATCGAGGTCACCGCGATGAGCGTCACCCCGTCGAGCGGCTCGACGAAACCCGCCGCGATCGGGTCGCCGGCGTCGAGTTGTCCCATCCACTTCATGCACGCCGAGCCTAGGCAACGCGGCTCAACCCCGCCAATGCCCCTAGGTTAGGGCACCCTTCTTTGGCTAGCCGAATAACCCTTGTGGGATTGATCGGCATGCGCATATGGTTATGGCATGCGACTCAATGACAAGCTTGAAAAGGCATTCAACGACCAGGTCACCATGGAGCTCCAGGCCTCCAACGTGTACCGCCAGCTGGCCATCGAACTGGACCGACTCGACCTCAACGGCATGGCGCAGTGGATGCGCGCCCAGTCCGAGGAGGAGATCGTCCACGCCGAGAAGTTCATCGACCACCTCGCCGCCCGCGACAACCATGCCCTCATCGGCGCCGTCCCCGCGCCGGAGGTGAAGGTGGAGACGGCCCTCGACGCCTTCCGCATCGCCCTGCAGCACGAGGAGAAGGTCTCCGCCTCCATCCGTGACCTGTGGAACCTCGCCGCCGACGAGCGCGACGTCGACTCCCGCCCGCTGCTCGACACCTTCATCGACGAGCAGATCCAGGAGGAGGACACCGTCCGCAACATCATCGGCCGCATCGAGCTCATCGGCGCCGACGGCCACGGCCTGCTGCGCATCGACGAGGAGCTCGGCTCCCGTCAGGAGGAGCTGGACTCCAAGGCCTAAGCCGGTGCGCCGCATCCGCGGCACCTGCTTGACGACGAACCCGCCACCGCGACTTTCATCGCGGCGGCGGGTTTTCTCGTGGGGGCATGACCCGGGCGCGAAAAACCCCGCCGGATCAACATGATCCGGCGGGGTAGTGGAGCGGATGACGGGACTCGAACCCGCGACCCT
>NZ_KV787096.1:0-6996 GCF_001807025.1 Corynebacterium sp. HMSC11E11
ACGACCGCCCATCGCGGCGCCCCGCGCCTCCCCGCCCCTCCCCTCCTCCGCCCTTCCCCCTACAATCGGCGCCATGGAATTCATCCCCGTCAAAGAAGTTCCCGACGACGCGCAGATCATCGACGTCCGCTCGAAGATGGAGTGGGACGAGGGCCACCCCGTGGGGGCGGTGCACATCCCGATGGAGGAGATCCCCTCGCGCTACGGCGAGTTCGATTTCGATCGCGACATTTACCTGATCTGCAAGTCAGGCGGCCGGTCGGCGCAGGTGTGCCGATGGCTGGAGATGAACGGCATCGACGCGATCAACATTTCGGGCGGCATGATCGACTGGGAACATGCCGGTCGCCCGATCGAAAAGGGCTGACCGGCCGCCCGGTTTCGGGCACTTGTTGCGTCACGACGGACCGTCGTAAAGCGGCCCACCCTGCAGGTTTGCCCCCGACGACATCGTTTCGGTGGGGGCCTCCCCATTATTGGCCCGATCACTCATGTGCCTATAATGGGTGCATGCCAACGAAAAAAGATTCCCGAGATGTCCGCTCGGGCCCGATCATGCCCGGGGCGGTGACCTCAACTGCGGCGTGGGCGGTTCAGTGCCTGGACGCCCGGCTGCGGACCGCGATCGACGGCGTCCTCGCCGACCGCGCCACCGACCTCGCGCTGACCGTGCGCGGGTACTGGCTGCTGGAGGCCATCGGCCCCGCCCCCGCCCACTCCCAGAGCGAATTGTGCGACCTGCTGGGCATCGACCGGTCCGACATGGTCCGACTGGTCGACGTCCTCGAAGGCGCCGACCTGGTCGAGCGCGTCCGCGACACCGCGGACCGTCGCCGCCAGCTCATCGGCCCCACCACCGTCGGCGCGACGCTGCGCGATTCCATCCGCGACGGCATCGCCGACGCCGAGGCCCGCGTCTTCGCCGACGTTCCCGCCGCAGCGCGCGAGGCCCTCACCGCCGCGCTGAGCGCACGGCCCTCCGATGAGGGAGAATCCCCGAATGGGCGCGACACCGCGGCCGCCGCCCCCGAACCTCCGAAGAAACAGAAGAAGAAGCGGAAGAAAAAGAAGAAGAAGGGTGGCAAGCGCCGGTGACCGACCTCGCTGATCAGATTCCCTCCCAGTACCTGCGCGGAGACCTGGCCGCCCCCGAACGCACGCTCATCGACATCCTGCGGGCCACCGCCGCCGAGCATCCCGAAGCGGCTGCGCTCGACGACGGCGACGTGGTGATGACCTACTCCGATCTCCTCGCCGAGATCGACGAGACCGCCGCGTGGCTGGGGTCGAAGGGCATCGGCGCAGGCGACCGCGTCGGCGTCCGCATGCCGTCGGGCAGCCGGGAGCTCTACGTCGCCATCCTGTCGATTCTCGCGGCGGGCGCGGCCTATGTGCCGGTCGACGCCGACGACCCGGACGAACGCGCCGAGATGGTCTTCGGCGAAGCCGGCATCGCCGCCTGGTTCGGCGCCGACGGCCTGCACCTCACCCCGGGGCACGTGGCCGCGGAGCCGGCCCGCGAGCCGACGCCCGACGACGACGCGTGGATCATCTTCACCTCCGGGTCGACGGGCAAGCCGAAGGGCGTGGCGGTCACGCACCGCAGCGCCGCGGCGTTCGTCGACGCGGAGTCCCGCCTGTTCCTGGCCGATCATCCCGATGGTCCGCTGGGCCCGGAGGACCGGGTCCTGGCCGGCCTGTCGGTCGCGTTCGACGCGTCGTGCGAGGAAATGTGGATCGCCTGGGCGCACGGCTCCTGCCTGGTTCCGGCGCCGCGGTCGCTGGTCCGGTCCGGCATGGACCTGGGCCCGTGGCTGATTTCGCGGTCCATCACGGCGGTGTCGACCGTTCCGACGTTGGCCGGGTTGTGGCCCGCCGAGGCGTTGGATTCGGTGCGCCTGCTCATCGTCGGCGGCGAGGCCTGCCCGGCGGAGCTGGTCGAGCGTCTGTCCACGCCCGAACGCGAGGTGTGGAACACCTACGGCCCCACCGAGGCGACGGTCGTCGCCTGCGCCGCGGAGCTCAAGCCCGGCGAGCCGGTGACCATCGGCGTGTCGTTGGACGGCTGGGATCTCGTGGTCGTCGACGGAGACGAGAAGCCGGTGGCCGTCGGCGAGGTCGGCGAGCTGGTCATCGGCGGCGTCGGGCTGGCCCGCTACCTCGACCCCGAGAAGGACGCCGAAAAGTACGCGCCGATGCCGTCCATCGGTTGGGATCGGGCGTATCGCACCGGCGATCACGTGCGGCTGGAGCCGGAGGGCCTGCATTTCGTGGGCCGCGTCGACGATCAGGTGAAGATCGGCGGCCGCCGCATCGAGCTCGGCGAGGTCGAGGCGCACCTGGCGGCGTTGCCGGGCGTGACCCAGACCAGCGTGCAGGTGCGCCAGACCGCGGGCGGCCAGGACATCCTGGTCGGTTACGTCGGCGCCGGCGGCGATGCCGCGAACGTCGATGCCGAGGCGTCGCTGGAGCGTCTGCGCGCCGAGATGCCTGCGGCGATGGTGCCGCGTCTGCACGTCATGGACGAGTTGCCGGTGCGCACGTCGGGCAAGGTCGACAAGGCGGGCCTGCCCTGGCCGTTGCCCAACGACGGCGCCGGCGACGCCGATGACGCCGAGTTGGCGGGCATGAACCCGGTCGAGGCGTGGTTGTCGGGCATCTGGGCGGAGGTTCTCGCCGTGCCCGCGCCGGGTCCGGCGGCGGATTTCTTCGCCCTCGGCGGCACGTCGTTGGCCGCGGCGACGGTCGTGGCCCGCATGCGCGAGCGTGCCCCGCAGGTTGCGGTGCGCGATCTCTACGATCATCCGCGTCTGGGGCGGCTCGCCGAAGAGCTGGAGTCCCGCGGGTTGTCGCTTGACGACGGTTCGTCGGAGGGTACGGCGGACGCCGAGCCGAAGCGCGTCGTCAAGCCCGTGCCGCGTTCGACCCGCCACGCCCAGTTGCTGTCCATGGTGCCGCTGCAGACCATCCGCGCGGCGAAGTGGATGACGTGGCTGGCGGTGCTCAACGCCATCGCCCACGGGCTGGGGTCTCAGTTCGCGCTGCCCGTGCCCTGGTGGCTGGCGGTGGTGCTGGCGGTGCTGTTCATCACCCCGCTGGGCACGCTGCCGCTGACGGCGCTGGCCACCCGCGTGCTCATGCGCGGCGTGACGCCGGGCGATCACCCGCGTGGCGGAAAGGTCCACATGAAGCTGTGGGCCGCCGAACGGCTCGCCGACGCCTCGGGCGCGCGCGGGGTCGGCGGCGCCCCGTGGATGCTGTGGTACGCCCGCGCGCTGGGCGCCACGGTGGGCAAGGGCGTGTCTCTGCACACCCTGCCGCCGGTGACCGGCTTCATCGAATTCGGCGACTACTCTTCCGTCGAACCGGAGACGGACATCTCCGGGTACTGGGTCGACGGCGACGTCGTCCACGTCGGCCACATCACCATCGGGCCCGAGGCCCGCGTCGGCGCGCGCTGCACCCTCATGCCGGGCACCGTCATCGGCGAGGCCGCCCACGTGGAGGCCGGTTCGTGCGTCACCGGAGTGAAGAAGGTCAAGGCCGGCGCCCGCTGGTCCGGTTCGCCCGCCCGCAAGGTCGGCCGCCCGAAGCGCCGCTTCCCCGTCGAGGTTCCCCCGCGCCGCGCCCACTGGCTGCCGATCTACGGTCTCTCCGCGCTGATCCTGGCCCTGGTGCCGGTGTCGGCGCTGGCTGCGGCCGCCGCGATCATCGGGTTCGGCGCGTCCTCGGCGACGACGTGGCCCGGCGCGATCTGCCTGGCCTTCGCGTGGACCGCGCCCGCCGCCATCGCCGCGTTCGCCGTGTACGCGCTGCTGACGCTGATCCTCGTGCGGCTGCTGTCCATCGGGCTCAAGCCCGGCGTGCACCCCGTCCGCTCCCGGGTGGGTTGGCAGGCGTGGGCCACCGAGCGCCTCATGGACGCCGCCCGCACCGACCTGTTCCCCCTCTACGCCTCGCAGCTGACCCCGTGGTGGCTGCGTGCCCTGGGCGCGAAGGTCGGCCGCGACGCCGAGATCTCCACCGCCGTGGTGCTGCCGAAGTTCACCGACATCCGCGAGGGCTCCTTCCTCGCCGACGACACCATGGTCGGCGGCTACGAGCTCGGCGGCGGGTGGATGCTGCTCGAGCAAACCCGCATCGGCCGCCGTTCCTTCCTGGGCAACTCCGGCATCGCCGGGCCCGGCCGCAAGCTGGGCAAGAACTCCCTGGTCGCCGTGCTGTCGTCGACGCCGAAGAAGGCCAAGGCCGGGTCGAACTGGTGGGGCTCCCCGCCGGAGCGCCTGCGCCGCGTGACCGTCAAGGTCGACGGCGGCGAGGACCGCACCTACAGCCCGGGCTTCGGGGTGAAGGCCGCACGCGGTGCGGTGGAGACGCTGCGCCTGCTGGCCCCCGTCACCTCGCTGGCCCTGGCCGTGCTGGTCCTGCTGGCGATGCAGGGCACCGCCCTGGGCGTCGCCTCGCTCATCGGCGACGGCTCCGGCCGGGAACTGCCGTCCGTCCTGCTCGGCCTGGTCGCCGCCTGGTTCATCGGCTCCCCCGTGCTGCTCATCGCCGGCATGCTGGCGATGCTCATCACCGTCGCCATGAAGTGGATCTGCGTGGGCACGCACAAGAAGGGCGAGCACGCCCTGTGGAGCCGCTTCGTGTGGCTCGACGAACTGCAGGACACCTTCGTCGAAACCGTCGCGGCCCCCTGGTACCTCGTGCCCGTCACCGGCACCGGCGGCATGAACCGCGCGATGCGCTGGCTCGGCGCCGACATCGGCCACGGCACATGGCTCGAGTCGTACTGGCTGCCGGAAACCGACCTGTGCCGCATCGGCGAAGGCGCCACCGTCGGCCGCGGCTGCGTGGTGCAGACGCACCTGTTCCAGGACCGCGTCATGAGCCTCGACACCGTCGAACTCGCCCCCGGTGCCACCCTCGGCCCCCACTCCGTCGCGCTGCCGGCCTCCCGCCTCGGCGAGTCGACCACCATCGGGCCCGCGTCGCTGGTCATGCGTGGCGACGTGGTCCCCGCCGGCACCCGCTGGCAGGGCAACCCCATCGAGCCCGTGAAGGAGTAACCTCTTCAACGGCAAAGCGAAACCGGCCCCCGCACCGAATGGTGCGGGGGCCGGTTCGTCGTCAAGCGGCATGCAGTCCCGGAACGGCCCGAACGAAATCAGTCGCCGATCTGATCGCGACCGCGCAGCACGATCTTCGGATCCGGCTCGCCCACGAGCTCATGATCCTTGTTCGTGTACTCGAACTTCGACAGCACGTAACGCATCGCGTTGATGCGGGCACGCTTCTTGTCGTTGGACTTGATGGTGATCCACGGCGACTCGTCGGTGTCCGTGTAACGGAACTGCTCCTCCTTCGCGCGGGTGTAATCATCCCAGCGATCCAGCGACGCCAGGTCCATCGGCGACAGCTTCCACTGACGCACCGGGTCCACCTGACGGATGGCGAAACGCGTGCGCTGCTCCTTCTGGGTCACCGAGAACCACAGCTTCGTCAGCGAAATGCCCGACCCCAGGATCATGTTCTCCAGCATCGGCACCTCGCGCAGGAACTCCGCGTGCTGCGACTCCGTGCAGAAGCCCATCACGCGCTCCACGCCCGAACGGTTGTACCAGGAGCGGTCGAAGAACACGATCTCGCCGGCGGACGGGAAGTGCTGGATGTAGCGCTGGAAGTACCACGACGTCGACTCACGCGGCGACGGCTTCTCCAACGCCACCGTGCGGGCGCCACGGGGATTGAGGTGCTCGTTGAAGCGCTTGATGGTGCCGCCCTTGCCGGCGGCGTCGCGCCCCTCGAAGAGGATGATGTGCTTCTGCCCGGTCTCCTTGGTCCAGTTCTGCCACTTCAGCAGCTCGATCTGGAGCGCGCGCTTGACCTTCTCGTACTCCTTGCGCGTCATGCGCTCGTCGTACGGGTAGTTCTCGCGCCACGTCTGCACCGGCGCGCCGGACGGGGTGATCAGCACCGGATCGTCCTCGTCGGAGTCGTCGACGACATAGCCCTCGGTCGCCGCCAAATCGACGATGTGGAAGTCCTCTTCGTTCGTGTCAGCCATACCCCATATCTTACTGAACATCGCCACCGCGCGTCCCCCATGCGGGTACCCTTACCTGCAACTTCGCGGACGCCGATGTTTCCCGCCGCCGAAATCGGGGGAACGCGGCGAACAATGACCGTCGGCGAACGCCGGGCGTACGATTGTGGACATGCTGTTGTCCGAAGCTCTCGCCGCACGGTCGGAGGTCGCCGACCGTCTCAACGAAATGAATCGACGCGTCGCGATGGTCGCCCAAGTCCAGGAAGGCGACGACCCCGACGAAGACCCGCAGGCCCTCATCGCCGAAGCCGAACGCCTGATGGAGCGTTTCGAATGGCTCGTGCGCTCCATCAACGCCACCAACTCCGCCACCGCCTTCGACGGCGGGACGCTCAGCGACGCGCTGGCCAAGCGCGACCACCTGCTCAAGCTGCGGCGGTTCTACACCTCCGTGGCGGACGAAGCCTACGGTCGGCAGAACCGGTACTCGGCCTCCGAAATCCGCTTCGTCTCCACCGTGGACATTCGGTCGCTGCGCAAGAAGGCGGACCAGGCCGCGAAGGAGCACCGAGCCCTGGACACCCGCATCCAGCAGGTCAACTGGGCCACCGAACTCATCGAGGCCGACGGCAAGCCGGCCGAGTAAAGTAGCCCGCAGAACTGAATAAGTCGGTAGTTGCATCCGGATCGTCGGCGAGCGCGAAGGCCCGTCTCCGGCCCATGGAGACACCACGATCACTGCCCTGTATTGAGGCCGCAGGGAAATTTTTTCACGGACGGTCCTCGTCACCATTTACACGGGCACGGTTCATCGATCATTTTTCACCACCGTGCGCTGAGGCGTCCGATGCAACGAGGGTGGGTACGGGGACTTATAACTTTCGCCACGCGGGGCTCGGGTCACGCGGGACGACGAAAAGCGCCGCCGGGGAATCGATTCCCCGGCG
>NZ_KV787097.1:0-2453 GCF_001807025.1 Corynebacterium sp. HMSC11E11
GGCCAGGACCCCTACATGTTGTGCCACCCCGAACCGGGCTCTGCGGTCAGCTACGCACTCCAAAACGCGAAGAGCCTCTTTACTCGTCCGTATCGGCCGCAGACCAACGGCACAGTCGAGCGGTTCAACCGGACGTTGGTCGCTGAATGGGCCTACGGCAGATACCTACGACGGCGAAGCCGCCCGTGCGCGGCAGTATCCGGGGTGGTTTCATCACTCAATCACCACCGACCCCATAGCGCACTGGGCGGCTTAACTCCCGCGGAAGTCGTTCACAACCTCACGGGACACAACAACTAGCGGGGTGGCACTATCGCAACGCCGCCTTCCCTCAACTGCTTCGCGTGAAAAAAACAAGCAACGCAAACCCCAGCCAAAGTAGCGCGGTCGCAGTAGTCACCACCCACAGCAGATCACTGAAGAGAGAAATCCAGAAGCCGCCGGTCCGAAAGAGCTGGAAGACGACAGCGCCGGCGGCTACGAATACACCGACTGTAGAGACCCATGCGCCGATAAATGCCCCTATCGAATCTACATCCCTCGCTCGCCGACGAGCCCACGCAGAAACTGATGTAGCAGTTAAAAGGACTGCTATTGCCATAGCGATGATGAAGACGACACCAATGAGGAACGGAAATCCCCCACCAGCATAGGAAACGAAGCTAATGGCGATATAAAGCGTGGTCGCCACCAGGATCGAGGTGATCGTGGCCTTTTCCAAGATACTCATTACGCACCTATTACAGACCTAGTTGTTGAGCCCCGACCCCTTGTAGAAACCGGAACCAAGCTTTCGAACCGTTCCATAATAGACGTCGGCCACTCCTCGGCAAGCTCCAGCTTGGGCGCCTGACCCATATGCTCGGCCACACTCTGCCTTAAGATCCGCACGAAAGCGGATGTCACAGTCAAGCCGATTGGTGGAACTGGAGGGGCTGTAGCAGATGTCATGCCGATCACAGGACGGTTTGAAGTTGGCACGGCCCCAACTGTCGGGCGAGTACGAACATCCGTTCTGCTGAATAGTGAAGCCGCCATTGCCTTCCTCTACCTGGAGAACGGATTCAGGATTCTCGATAGCAGATACAAGATGCCTAATTTCGACATCCGACGAGATCTCATCCAAGGCCGCGAGCTCTTCGTCGGAGAAGTAGGTGCTGAGCGAGTCGTAGTTCTCCTGGATCACAACGGATCCAGCCGCCGTCGAGCTGGAGGGTTGGGCCGAGGCTATCGGCACCAAGCTGAGCGCCAGCCCGATGGCGACAAGCAGTGCCTTGACCATACGGCCCAGGATTGATGGGTACTTCATAGCTAATGTTCCTCCCGCGCAGGTGATGAATGGCGAAGCAAGTGCTCCGTCAGCCTCAACCCTAACGCCTTCATTCGCGTTTGGTAATAAACGTTTGGTAACGAACTGCTGAATGGCCTGCGGTCCAGCGGTGGACTACTCCAGTGCTAAGCGCTGAGGCCGAGTGGACGAGAGCATCGGCAACTCCCCTCTTCGCCCTGACGAGGTGACATCACTGCCTCGTCAGCTCCACCGACATCCGACGCGACTGCAACGACTGCAGCCGCGGGTCGAACACACGACACTCGCCTCTGATAGCTTTCCGAAGCGCTTTCATCGGGCACTCAGCCATCGTCAAACGCCCATCAACCCCTGCGATCGCTCTGCATCCCGAGCAGCGGCGACCAAGGGGCGTATAGCCCGGGCAGTGCATATGGGCACTTCGGAGCCCCTTTCGCCCCCGCGATCTCTGCGACAATGGGATACGACAATAGTGACCGCACGGGAGGCGAAGATGGCCCACGCGATGCACCGCAGGACGGCATCAACACAGATCTGGTCAGCATGCTGATCGGCTACGCTCGTGTGTCCACCGAACGCCAGGACCTCACCGCACAGCGGCAAGCCCTACTGGCCCTCGGCGTCGACGACGGTCGGATATACACCGACCGCGGACTCAGCGGCCGCAACCGCGACCGTCCCGGACTTGGCCAAGCTATCGCCGCCTGTCGTGCCGGCGACACTCTCGTCGTGGCAAAGCTCGATCGGCTTGCCCGCTCCGTCCCCGACGCCGCCGCCATCGCCGCCGAACTCGCCAGCCGCGAAGTCGCCCTGAGCCTCGGCGGTACCGTCTACGATCCCACCGATCCGGTCGGCAAGCTCACGTTCACGACGCTGGCCATGGTTGCGGAATTCGAAGCGGATCTCATTTCGGCACGCACAAAAGAGGGCATGGCGATCGCGCGAGCTCAAGGCAAGCTCAAAGGTCGGCAGCCGAAGCTCACCGCGGCCCAACAGCGTCACGTCCGCGAGCTGGCTGCCGATGGACGGCATACCCAGTCCGACATCGCCGAGCTGTTCAGCGTATCCCGACGAACTATCGGGAGAATCCTGTTCTTGGGTTCTATCGGTCGTTGCAACACCCCTACCCACCAGGGGACCCAAC
>NZ_KV787098.1:0-5561 GCF_001807025.1 Corynebacterium sp. HMSC11E11
GGGGCGGCCGCGGATGGCCGCCCCGCCGGGGATTACCGCAGGGGCCGGGGGGTTTTAGGCGGCCGCCGGCACGTCGTAGTAGCCCTCGCGCTTCTTCACCCAGGCGATGACCTGGTACGTCACGGGCAGGACCACGACCTCCACGCCGGTCTTCCACAGGAAACCGACGATGACGAAGTTGATGAAGTCACCCCACGTGGAGATGCCGATCGCCGACGCCGCGATGGAGCAGAAGATGAGGGTGTCGGCGAACTCGCCGACCACCGTCGAACCGATCAGACGCATCCACAGCGACTTCTCGCCCGTCCGACGCTTGATGGCCGTCAGCGACCACGCGTTGAGCAGCTGCCCGACGAGGTAACCCGCCAGGCCCGCCAGCACCAGCTGCGGGACGGTGCCCAGGACGGTCTCGAATGCCCCCTGGTTTTCGTAGAAGTCCGCCGGCGGCAGGTTGATGGCGATGAAGAAGCTGGCCATGCCGATGGCCAGCACCGCGAAGCCCGTGTACACGGCGCGGCGGGTGGCACGGAATCCGTACACCTCCGACAGTACGTCGCCGATGACGTAGCTCAGCGGGAAAAGGAAAAACGCACCGTCGGTGACCAGGCCGAACAATTCGACGCCCTTGGTGGCGGTGATGTTCGAGATCAGCAGGATGCCCGTAAAGATGCCCACCAGGATGGGGTACATCGACCGCTGCACGGGAACGTGGCGCGGCGCATCGGCCTCGATGGCGTCGACGTATTTCGAGGCGGAGCCGGCCTTCGCGGCGGCGCCTGCTGCGGTGCTGGTCTTGTCGGTGCGGGGGGAGTTCGTGGGCGTGAACGCGGGGGTCGCGGCAGCGCCCGGCCCAGAACCGTGGGCCGGAGATTCGGAATTGGTCATGGCGCGTGAGTCTAATGCCCCGCCGCGCCGCGGCCACATCCGAGCAGCGGAAAACGGCCGGTGGCCCCGCCTACTTCGCGGCGTCGCCCGTACGCGGATCGATGGCCACCGGGGCGGCGTCGACCAAAGCACGCAACTCCGACTGTGCCTTGTGGAGAATGCCGACCACCTCATCGACGTCCTTCGGATGCCGACCGTTGAGCAGCGGGTACGCGTCGCCCCACGTGTAATCGGTGGGCACCGTCTTCGCCTGCACCGTCACCAGCGCCTCGCGCAGCACCGCGATCGCGCCGATCAACGCCCGCGGCCCCGGGGTGAAGCCCATCACCAGCGACGGCTTGCCCATCAGCACGCCCGAACCCATCGGGCGGGAGCACCAGTCGATGGCGTTCGTGATCACCGCCGGCGCCGTGTGGTTGTACTCCGGGGTGATGATCACCAGCCCATCCGCGTCACGCACCGCGGCCCGCAGCTCGCGGACGATCTCCGGCTCCTGGCCCGGAACGTCGAGGTCCTCGTCGTAAAACGGAACGTCGCGCAGGCGGTCGAAGACGGCGGCGGTGTCGCCCTCCGGCAGATGGTGGATGAAAGCCTCCGCCAACTGACGGTTGGTCGAGGCCTTGCGGAGGGACCCCACGAATATGACGTAGTTGCTCATGCGCCAACGATACCGCCGGACACCCGCCGCCGACACCACGGATTCGCGGCCGGAGGCGACGAGACGGGCGTCGTAAAGCAACCCCTTACCTAGGCTGGAAAACATGCACGACGCCGCCGACACCCCCGCCCGCCCCTACGTCGGGCGATACGCGCCATCGCCGACCGGCCACCTCCACCTGGGGAACCTGCGCACGGCCGTCATCGCATGGGCGCGCGCCCGCGCCGCCGGCGGCCGATTCCTCGTGCGCATCGAAGACATCGACCGCCAACGATCCCGCCCCGAATACGAGGCCCGCCAACTCGCCGACCTCGCCGCCATCGGCCTCGACTGGGACGACGAACCCGTCCGCCAATCCGACCGCCACCCGCTTTACGACGACGCAATCCGCCGCCTGCCCACATACCCCTGCTACTGCTCCCGCAAGGACATCCAACGCGAACTCGCCGAAATCGGCGGCGCACCCCACGGCGCCCCCGGCGCATACCCCGGGACCTGCCGCGACCTGACCGACGACCAGCGGGCCGACAAAGCCGCAGCACTGGCCGCCGACGGGCGCGGGCCATCCCTGCGACTGCGCTCCGACGTCCGCGAATGGACCGCCCGCGACGCCCTGCACGGCACCATCGCCGGCGACGTCGACGACATGGTGCTGCGACGCGCCGACGGAATGTGGGCCTACAACCTCGCCGTCGTCGTCGACGACGCCGACCAGGGCGTCACCGAAATCGTGCGCGGCGACGACCTGCTGAGCTCCGCGCCCCGGCAGGCGCACCTCGCGCATCTGCTCGGCGTGCCCGAACCGACGTACGCGCACGTGCCGCTCGTCGTCAGCGCCGAGGGGAGGCGGCTGGCCAAACGCGACGGCGATGTGACGCTGCGCGACATCAGCGCCGAGCAGGCGAAACGGTGGATCATCGAGTCGTTGCGGGCGGGGGCGGGCGTTGCGGGCGCGGGCGGTGCGGAAGCCTTGCGCGAGGATGCCGCCGGTGTGGGCGCTGACGCAGCTGGTGCGGGGGCGGGCGGTGCGGGCGCAGATGTTTTCGCCGAGGTCGACGACATCGCCGACCTGCCGGAGGTCTTCGACCTGATGGCGATTCCTCGGGAGCGTGTCGTCTTTCGCTGATCGGCCGTTATCCCGGTTCGCCCCCGCTGCTCACCCCCGCGTCCGCCTCCGGCCCGCCTTCCCAGCCCACGGCGTTAGACGACAAATGCAGCCTCGCGATTTCGCGTCCTGGGGTTATACCAGCGTTCACCTGGCGTGAGGCTGCATTTGTCGAATTCGGGGGGGGAATGCGACCGGGGAAGCCCAACGCATGTGGGCCTCGAGCATTCGCGTTTTAGCGCTTCAGCCCCGCGATCATGGTCTTCAAGTTGCTGCGCAGGAAATCCTCGTAGGTTCCCGCGACCGTGCCCGGCTTGCCGAGCTCATCGGAGTGCAGTGGCTCGTCGAAGATCGGAATCCCGGCCTCCTTCGAGACGGTCTTCATGGGGCGCGTATCCACGTTCGACTCCACGAACAGGTGCTTCGGGCGCTTGTCCTTCAGCTGGCGCACGAGGTGTCCGATCTGCGCGGGGGAGCCGTTTTCATCCGTGTCGATCTGCCAGATATACAGCTGCTCCATGCCGTAGGTGTCGACCATGTATTGGAAGGCATGTTCACTGGCCACGAGCACACGATCCTCCTTCGGCAGCGCACCGATCTGCTCGCGGTAGTCGGCGTCGATGCTCTCCAGCATGGCCTTGTACTCCGCCCCCTTCTCCTCGATGTGCTCGGCACGCTCGGGCAGGGCCTCGGCCAGCGCCGCGGTCACGTTCTCGGCCATCGCGATGCCGACGGTCGGGTCCAGGAAGGCGTGCGGGTTGATCTCCTGATTGCCCTTTTCGTCCTTGAGGTACTTCGGTTCCACGCCCTTGGTGGCCTCGACCATCTGGGAATCGTCCAGGCCCGCGGTGTTTTTCAGTTTCGCGAGCCAGCCGTGCTCACCGCCCTCGAGGTTCAGCCCGTTGTAGAACAGCAGGTCGGCGTCGCTCGTCGCATCCAGGTCCGCGGGCAGGGGGTCGTAGTCGTGCGGGTCCGTGCCGGTCGGCACGAGGTTATGGACGTCCACCGCCTCGCCGCCGATCTCCTCCACCAGGTCCGCCAGCAGCGTGAAGGTGGTGACGACGTTCAGCTGCTCACCGTCTGCCTTCTCCTCCGTCGAGAAGGTCACGGCCCCGAACACGAGGGCACCGCCCACCAGGAGGGCCAACAGCGCGGCCAGTGGCTTATTGCCCAGCGAGCGAGCAATCAGTCCCTTGCCTGGCGCGAAGAGGAAAGCCAGCAGGAACAGCGCGCTGGCGGTCAGCACGATCGTCACGCCGGAGGACACGTTGTAGCTATAGCTCAGGAACAGCCCCACTACGGAGCTGAGCGCCGAGATCGCCACTGAAAGCCCGATCATCACTCCCAGCCGGTTCGTCAGCAGGTACGCCGCCGACGCCGGAGTAATCAGCAGGGAGACCACCAGGATCACGCCCACCGTCTGCAGGGAAATGACCGTCACCAGCGTGAGCACCACCATCAGCCCGTAGTGGATTGCCCGCACGGGCACGCCAGCCGACTGCGCCATGACGGGGTCGAAGGTGCTGAGCTTGAGCTCCTTGTAAAAGACCAGCGTGAGAATCAGCACGGCAGCGGCAATACCGATCGAGAGGTTGCGGTCGGCGTCCTGAACGGTCAGGACGTTGCCGAAGAGGATCTCCGTCAGATCCGTCGCCGTCTGCGCTTTCGCCATGAGCAGCACGCCGATCGCGAAGAAGGTGGAAAAGACGATGCCGATCGCCGAATCGTTCTTCACAGTGGAGCGTTCGCTGATCAGCCCGATCGCCAGTGTGGCGAGTAGACCCGCGACCACCGCCCCGAGGAAGAGGTTCGTGCCGAGCAGGTAGGAGGCCGCGACCCCCGGTAGTACGGCGTGCGAGATGGCGTCGCCGATCAGGGCCATGCCGCGCAGCACGATGAAGCTGCCGACGATGCCGCAGGCCACGCCCACGATCACCGAGGTGATCAGCGCTTTTTGCAGGTAGCCGTGGCTGAGTAGTGAGTCGAGGAACTCCGCGATCATGCTGTCTCCTCCTGGAGGGCTGCCTGCCGTGGCGTGGGGTGGGCTGGTGCTGACGGCTCGCGGATGACGAGCGCGCCGAAGGCCTTCTGCAGCACGTCGGGGACGAAGACCTCCTCGGTGGGACCCGCCGCGACGAGCTCGCCGTTGAGGACGATGAGGTCGTTGTAGTAGCCGCGCACCGTGTTCATGTCGTGGTGCACGACGACGACGTGCTTGCCCGCGTCCGCCATCTGCCGCAGCAGGGTCACGATCGTCTTCTCGCTGGGGACGTCGATGCCGACGAAGGGCTCGTCCAGGAAGATGTACTCCGCGTCCTGGACGATGGCGCGGGCAAAGAGGACGCGCTGGAACTGTCCGCCCGAGAGTTCGCTGATGTGGCGGTGGCGAAAGTCCCACATGTCGACGTCCTTGAGAGCCTGGGTGGCTGCTTCGCGTTCGGCCTTGCCGGGGCGGTGGAAAAGACCCAGGCGCGGGTAAGTGCCCATCAGGACGGTGTCGAAGACGCTGGTGGGGAAGTTGCGGTCGAGGTCAGAGCGCTGCTCGATATAAGCGATTGCGCGGCGCTGCTCGGCGGGGGCCTTGCCGTCGAGGGTGACGGGGTAGCCGGCAGGGGCGCCGGTGGGGCCTGTGCCGTGGACGTTGTGTTTGTCCAGGATCTGGAGCATCGCCTTCATGAGGGTGGATTTGCCTGAGCCGTTGGGGCCGATGATGCCGTGCATGCCGGGGGAGTCGAGGGTGAAGCTGATGTTCCGAATCGCGGTGTTCGCGCCGTAGCTCACGCTCAAGTTCTGGACGCTAATACTCATGGCAGCCAAGAATAGTGTTCAGTTCAATGAATCACCAAATTCAATGTATTGAACTTTGGGGTGGGGTGGTGTTGGGGGGTGTCCCTATGTTTTTGTCAAGTGCCA